>CANQKP010000009.1 GCA_947624495.1 uncultured Monoglobus sp.
CCTTCTGAGGACATTTCTGGGCGCAAAGACCGCAGTTGACGCACTTGCCTGGGTCGATAACAGCCAAGTTGTCGCTTATAGTGATAGCCTGCTTGGGACAGGTTTTCGCGCATATGCCGCAGCCGATACAACCGACCTGACAGTCGTGTCTTGTGATCTTGCCCTTTTCAACGGACTTACAGGTGATAGTGTATTTGCTCTTAAGCGGCAATATCTTGATGACCTTCTTCGGACAGGCTTCGGCGCAGGCGCCGCAGGCAACGCACTTGTCGATATTTACATACGCAACGCCGTCCTTAATGCTCATGGCGCCGAACTTACAAACCTTAACGCAGGAGCCAAAACCAAGGCATCCGTAAGCGCACATCTTTTCGCCGCCGCCGAGTTTTGCCGCGCTGTAGCAGTCCTTCGGACCGTCAAAGTAGTACTTCTGCACCGCTCTGTGCGGATTTCCGTTACACATAACGCGGGCGACCATCTTCTCCTTCTTCTCGGCTTTAACGCCCATGATCTCAGAGATCTGGTTGGCAACAGCCTCGCCGCCCACCGGACACATATTCGTCTTGACTCCGCCCTTACAGAGCGCAGCCGCGTATGCCGAACAGCCCGCAAAGCCGCAGCCGCCGCAGTTTGCGCCGGGCAGGACTTCCATGATCTTCGGAATTCTCTCATCTTCCTTTACGGCAAACACTTTTGAGGCAACGCCCAGCAGTAAGCCGAATATCAATCCCATGCCTCCGATTATAAGGATGGGAACTATAATACTGTTAAACATCTGTTTCCCCTCCTTTTAAAAGCTGAGACCCGAAAATCCCAAAAACGCTATCGAAAGGAGAGCCGCCGTAACCAGAGTTATCGGCATACCCTTCAGGAATTCGGGAACATCGGAGCTTTCCAATCTTTCTCTCACGCCGGCGAACAGGACAATCGCTATCGTAAATCCGATACCGGCCGATACGCCGTATACCAAGGATCTCAAAAAGCTCATTTCCATGCCGCCGAATTTGGTAATGTTCTGAATTGCCACGCCGAGGACCGCGCAGTTGGTGGTTATCAAAGGCAGATAAACGCCGAGAGCGCTGTACAGCGACGGGATAGATTTTTTCAGGAACATCTCAACAAACTGAACCAGGACCGCGATAACCAGAATAAACGCAATCGTCTGCAAATACTCAAGGTTAAACGGCACCAGCAGGTAGTACTGAACACACCATGTTATAATGCTTGCACAAGCCATAACGAATATTACCGCAAAGCCCATGCCGACCGATGTGTCAACCTTTTTCGACACGCCCAGGAAGGGACATATACCAAGGAACTGCACCAGCACGAAGTTATTAATCAATATCGCGCCGATGGCTATAATCAATAAATCCGCAACCATTTATATGCCCTCCTTTTCGGAATTATTTCTTTTGTTCTTTATTCTGCCGGAGATAATGTTGATCACCGCGAGCAGGATACCGAGTGTAAGGAACGCGCCCGGAGGCAGTATCATGATTGAAACGGGCTGGAAGCCGCTTCCGAATAACTGTATGCCTGCGAATGTGCCTGCGCCCAAAATCTCTCTTACCGCCGCAATAATAACAAGCGCGCAGGTAAATCCGAGACCCATACCCAAACCGTCAAGCGCGGATCTGCCGATTGAATTCTTGCTGGCAAATGCTTCCGCTCTGCCGAGTATGATACAGTTTACAACTATAAGCGGTATGTATATTCCAAGACTGCTGGACAGTGCGGGAACATATGCGTTAAGCAGCATCTGAACAATCGTTACAAATCCCGCGATGATTACTATAAACGACGCAATTCTTATTTTGTCCGGTATGAATTTTCTCAAAAGCGATATAACAACGTTCGAGCAAACAAGCACCGCCATTGTCGAAAGACCCATGCCGACGCCGTTTATAACGCCGGTCGTAACCGCCAGAGTCGGACACATTCCGAGGAACAGAACAAATGTCGGGTTCTCGTTAATGAGACCGTTAATGAATGTCTTTAAATAACCGTTATTATTATTCACTATTCGGCACCTCCTTCGGTTTCGGGAGCGGTGTTTTCATCCGTCTCCGCAGGCGTTTCGTCAATCGGAGCTTCCTCGGCGGATGTTCTGTCAGCCGAGGCTTCCTCAGCGGGAGCCTCGGCAATCGCAGCTTCGTCGGCGGGAGCTTCGGCAGCAGGCGCATTGTCGTTGATCACGACGATTGCAGCCGTAAGAGAATTGTTTACAGCCTTTGTAACGGCTTTTGAAGTAATGGTCGCGCCCGATATTGCATCGATCTTATTTGGATTGTCGCCCGCGCTGCCGTTCTTGCTTACAACTATGTTCTCGGTAAGTCCGGTGTACTGATCGATCCAGTCGGTCTGGCACTTCGCGCCGAGACCCGGAGTCTCTTCCATTTCAGTAACCTTCGTCCGAGTGATCCTGCCCTCTGTATCAACGCCGGTCATAACAGCAACGTCGCCGCCGTAACCCTCGGAGCAAACCGCGTCAGCCACATAGCCGACCACAGTCCCGTCGTCCTTCATACCGCAATATATGCCGTTCACGGTAACGCCGGTTTCGGGTTCAGGGAGCTTTGTGCCGTCAAGTTCGAATTTATCGGCGTCGGGAAGAAGCTCCTTAAGGTTCGCGTTAAATGTCGCCTCGTTATTCTCGGCGATTATAGGCTCAGTCACCATATTGATGCCGCCCAAAAGTGCGGCTACAATAGCGGTGATAAGCAAAAGTTTGATCGTTAAAGTAAGTATCTCTTTCATTACGCTTTTGCCTCCTTTCTCCTCTTAGAGGCGCCATAGCGCTTTGGAGCCGTAACTCTGTCTATAAGCGGAGTTACAATATTCATCAGAAGTATAGAGTATGAGCAGCCCTCCGGATATCCGCCCCAGACCCGGATAAGCACGGTTATAACGCCGCAGCCTATGCCGAATATGATTTGACCGACCGGAGTGTACGGCGTTGTGGTGTAGTCGGTAGCCATAAAGAACGCACCGAGCATAACGCCGCCCGCCAGGATCTGATAAAGCGCATCGCCGGTAAACAGCCCGTCATGACCCGCGAATATCCATGTTCCGAGAGCGACGGTCGCCAGATATGTAAGAGGAACTCTGAGCTTGATGACTTTTCTCGCGAGCAGGTAGATACCGCCGATGAGAATTGCCAGAGCCGAGGTCTCGCCGATACATCCGCCGACATTGCCCAAAAACAGGTCAAGGTATGACGGAAGCTGCTGGACCGTGCCTTCTGTTCCGGCATAAGCCGCAAGCGGCGTCGCGGATGTAACAACATCCGCCGTGTTCCAGAGCGGAACAGCGGTGTGCGGAGCGACCCATGTCGTCATAGCCAGCGCCCACGAAGCCAGCAGGAAAGCTCTCGCCGCCAAAGCCGGGTTCATGAAGTTGTGACCTATGCCGCCAAAGAACTGCTTCACTATAACTATCGCAAAGAACGCGCCGATAACAACCATCCAGAGCGGAAGCGTTACGGGAACGTTAAACGCCAGCAGCATACCGGTGACGATAGCGCTCAAATCGCCGACTGTCGTCGGCTTCTTCATAATCTTATTCCATAACCATTCAAATATTACACAGCTCAGCACGCAGGTGACCGTGACGACCGCGGCTCTGTAGCCGAACACCAAAACTCCGGCAATAAAAGCGGGAATTAAGGCGATGATCACGTCAAGCATAGTGCGTCTTACCGTGTTTTTCCCCGAAATATGCGGGGAATGCGAAACAACCAGTAAATTATCCACTATTATCCCTCCCAATCTATTTGCTGCGTTGCTGTGCCGCGCGGAGCTTATCCTTGGCAACCTTTATCTGCTGGACCTGCCGTCTCTTTGAGGGGCAGCTGTAGGCGCAGCTTCCGCATTCGATACAGTCAACAATATTAAGTTTCTCAAGAGCCTTGAAGTCGTCTATCCTCGCCGCCTCGTCAAGCTTATTCGGCAAAAGCCTCATCGGACAGGCGTAAACGCACTTTCCGCAGCGCAGGCAGGCGTTTTCCTCAAAGCCGTGCGCAGCCTCCTCGCCGAACGCCAGAAGTCCGGATGTTCCCTTGATCGCCGGAACGTCCAAATTAGGCAGAGCCATACCCATCATGGGTCCGCCCATAATGACCTTCGCGGGTTCCTTGACAAATCCGCCGGTCTGCTCGTAAACGCTGCTCAGCGTGGTTCCTATGCGGACCTTGTAGTTGCCGGGATTTTTCACGCAGTCGCCGCCGGTTGTTACAATTCTGGTCATGACCGGAAGTCCGCGGGTTACAGCCTGATAGATCGCACGCGAGGTGTCTACGTTGCACACGATCGCGCCGACCTGCCACGGAAGCTGACCGGGACCGACCTTGCGTCCGGTGATAGCGTTTATCAGCTGCTTCTCACCGCCCTGCGGGTACTTTGTCTTAAGCGGGACAACGTGTATCGAAACGTCCTTGACCTTGGAAGCCACGGCTATCATCGTCTCGATTGCCAGCTCCTTGTTATCCTCAATTCCTATGTAGCCCTCTTTAAGTCCGAAGATGTGCATAACGATCTTCAGTCCGCCGATTATCTGTTCCGGAATTTCCAGCATCGAGCGGTAATCCGAAGTAAGATACGGCTCGCACTCCGCGCCATTGATTATAACATAATCAATATTCGCCTCCGGAGGCGGCGAAAGCTTAACGTGGGTCGGGAATGTCGCGCCGCCCAGACCGACAATGCCCGCCTCCTTGATAACATCAATGATTTCCTTGGGCGTGAGCTTGGTATAATCGCCGCAGCCCTTCAAATCGGGACAGACCTTATCCTGCTCGTCATCCTCAATAACGATTGAATTGACCATAAGACCGTTAGGGTGCATACGCTTTTCAATCGCCTTGACCGTGCCGGAAACCGCCGAATGGATGCAGGCTGACACAAAGCCGCCGGCTTCTGCGATCTTCTGACCGGCAAACACATAGTCGCCCACATTCACAATAGGCGTTGCCGGCGCTCCGATGTGCTGAGTCATAGGATAAACCATTTCCTTGGAAGGGTCAAGCTCGACGATCGGTTTGCCCGCGGTCGGCGCCTTCATGTCGTTCGGATGAACGCCGCCATGGAATGTTTTCAACATCATAACTACCTCCTGTATTTCTTAATTAATTATTTATCAAATTCCGGGTGCAAAAGCTCGGCGCAGCGCGTTGGAAAATGGCTTAAAACACAATATATTCCGTTTGCGCGCAAACTCCCACACAATAAATATTATAACTGTGTTTATCGACAATGTCAATATAATTAATTGATTTTTTATATTTTTTATTGTAAAAATTTACTACTGAAACTCGCTGCCGTTCATCGTGTTAAAGGTGAACGCGGGCAGTCCGGTATCATCTGTCAGATTTGGCATTTCCGGGTACGCGCCCCATGCGTACAGAACGCCCTGAGGTTCCTCGACCCCGTCACTGTACACCACGACTTTGTCGTCCACGATCTCAGCCTCCGCCGGGTAGTATCTGTTTTCCTTGTCCGAAACATAAAACTCGTGAAGCGCGTTCGTGTCGGTCATCGAGCTGTCGATCTTCTTACTGCATACCGAGTCGGCATACTGCTCTGAACTCATTACTCTCAGCGAGCCGGTATGCTTGAACGTGAGCACGATCTTATCGCCTTCAACCGTCATGCTTTCATATCTCGGTCCGGTGGTAGGACATTCCGTGTCTCCGTATATATCATGACCGACTATATCAAGAAATCTGCACGCCACAACATCCTTCTGCCACGGGTGGATATCGGTTCTGGCGCAGCCTGTGCCCTGCTCAAAGGTGCCGATTATGTCAAGCAAGCTGAACATACCCACATTTTTGCTGCTGCGAAGCTTTTGCAGAGCAATGCGCTGACCCTCGCGGATCTCGCTCTCGTCCTTCGCGGCATACCTTGCAAGCTGTACATAGTAAAACGGAAGATCAGGCTCGTTCCAAACATTGCGGTACTCGTTAATAAGCCCCGACATCGCGTCGCTGTATTCCTCGGCGCCCATATGTGTTATGTACTGGTCCGCCTCACCCTGGTACCAGAGTATTCCTTTGATCTTCTGCTTGGTAAACGGATATATACGGTTGTTGTACAGCCGTCCGTCGGTCCGTTTTTAGCGCCGCGCGGATACCAGCGGTTAATTTCCGTGTCGCCGACCGCAACGCTTATTATACCTACATTTCTGCCGTAACGCTCTCTAAGCCCCTGAGCAAAATAGTACGCGACAGCCGAGAGATACGGCGCTCTGTCCGGCGTCATTTCAGACCAGTATCCGTTCCAGTCGTTAAGCGGAACATCCTCGACCTCGCCTCTCGCTCCCATTTTTCCTATATTAAACAAATTCATAATGCGGATATCCGAAGTTTCGGAAAGCATCCTGCCCTCATCGGTTTTGAGCAGATCCTCGCCCTTCTTCTCGCCGCAGAGATAAAACTCCATATTTGACTGACCGGCAAACACCCATATATCGCCGAACGTAATGTTTTCAAAATCCAGCTCCTCGCCGTCGGCATTAACGCTTAAGGAGTAATTGCCTCCGTTGGGAAAAGCGCCGAAGTTGATCTCCCACTCCGATATTCCCTTGGCAATATCGCTGCCTGCGTAAGCCTCGCCTGTGTCTGTGTTTATTATCTCCGCCTCGACCACCGAGCCGCACGGAGCCTTGCCGGAAATAATCAGGTCGGTATCCGCCTGAAACATCATATTATCGCTGTAAATATTTGCTATTGAGAGATGAGACGACGCCTCGGTAAAACGATAGGTCAGCGGAGACGGTACAGCCTCCTCCATTGTGGAATAATCGTAAGTCATTACCCTTATGTAGTCGCCAAGCTCAACGTTAATATCCTTAAACTCAATATCGTAATACTCACCCGGCACAAAATTGCAGTCGACCGCCTGAATGTTTTTAAGCACCATTTCACGGTTGAACACGGCAAGCAGCACTCTTCCGGGAAATTCGGACGCGGCTTCAAACGCGGTGAATTTAAAACCGGTGTCGTCAAGCTTCTGTTTGCCGGGCGCGTCCTCGCTGATTATACCGTCGTCGCACATCCATTCGATCTCGCCGAAAGACGCGCCGGGCGACAACTCGACCTTAAAATATCTGTACATACCGTAGCCGCTGAACTCGATCATATGCCAGTCAAGGGCAAGATCGCCGTTGGCGTCGGGAAGCACGGTTCCAAGCTCCACAAAATTCTCATTATCCTTGGACCCATAAAATCTGGTGCCAACGCATGAATTGGCGGCGTCCTGGGATGACGCGTTTGGCAGATACCTTATGTACGACAGTGCCTTAAGCTTACCGGCGTCCAGTGTCACCCACTCGGTCCCGTCGCCGGAGCAGGTTTCGGGTATGCCGTCATAAAGCGCGTTTACTCCGCCATCAACATTATATTCATTTTTTGAGGATTTAAGATTAGCGGGCGTAATTTCATTCGGCGCGACCGCATTCGTTCTGGGGGAATATACCTTGATTTTTGAGGCTGCGCCGACATTCTCGGCAGCCTCCGGCTGAACACTTCGATCAAGCGCGGTCAGCTTTGCCGCCGCGCCTTTTAAAAACTCCGATGCCGCGGGATTATATATGACCGCCGCGGCGGACGCGGCAGCCAGCAAAACAGCACACAGCGCAATAATAAGCGCCGCGCGCTTTTTTTTCTTTTTTTCGGGAATTTGGTCTTTTTTCATGGAAACAGTCTCCCTGATCTTTCATATAATCCAATACACATTATAACAAATTTCGAGTCAAACTTCAAGCGTGTTACAATATTTTAACATTTAATTTTCCGATTTTCCAAGTATTTTAAGAGCGTTCTTGTAACATATGTTGTCAAGCGCCTCTGAGCCGAGGTTTGCGCTTTCCAAAAACTCCATGCTCACTCCGGGCGGCTGCCACGGCATATCGCTGGCGAACAATATTTTTTTGCTGCCGTGGTTTTTTATTATACGCCTGTACTGCTCCGGCGCGATAAAGCCTTTTGTGTACGACACGTCAAACATTATCGGCGTTCCGACCAAGTATTCCTCAACATCATCCCACATTCTCCAGCCGCCCAAGTGCGCAGCTATTATCTTGTCGCCCTTTACATATTCAAGCGTCTCCCGCAGCATTTTGGGGCTGCAGTGTACAGGCTCCGGCATACCGATGTCTCTGCCCGCGTGAAACACCGTGTATAGCCCAAGCTCCTCGGCTTTTTTAAGTATTCTGATCACTTCGGGGGAATTGACGTATGTCTTTTGATACTCCGGGTGCAGCTTAATTCCCAAAAGACCGGATTTCTTTATATCCTCAAGGACCCGCTCCCAATCCTCCTGAAGCGGATGCAGGCTGCCGAATGAGACTATACCGTTCTTTCCGTTTATCTCGGCTGCGAAGCGGTTTATTGAGCGTGACTGTGTAACCGTGGTCGCTATCGGAAGGACAACGGATATGTCGATATTGTCGCGTTTCATGATCTCGATCAGGTTTGAGAGGGTTCCGTCTCCGTCAGGCGGATAATTCCTGCCCTGGATGTCGATAATATTCTGTTCCAAATTCGCCATTGCTTTTTCCGCAATTTTATCCGGAAAAGCATGAGTATGAAAATCTATAATCATTTTTTGTCCCCCTGTTTTATGAATTATGTCCGAAAACCTCGTTCGCTATCTTTACCGTCATGCCGGCGTCCTTACCGTAATAGTCGGCGCCGACAAACTCAACGTATTCCTCGTTAAGCACCGCACCGCCCACAACGATTTTCGCATTGCTTCCGGCTTCCTTTAAAGCTGCCACTGTATCCTTCATGCTCTTGACCGTGGTGGTCATAAGCGCGCTTAGTCCGACAAGCTTAATGTCGTTTTCAAGAGCCGCCTTTACGATCTCCTCCGGCGGCACGTCCTTGCCGAGGTCGATCACGTCATAACCGTAATTCTCAAGCAGCATTTTCACAATATTTTTTCCTATATCGTGAATGTCCCCTTTAACTGTGGCGAGTATGATCCTGCCCTTGCCGCCGCCCGCGGCGGACGAGCTTTCCTTAAGTATCTCAAAGCCGCTCTTAACCGCCTCGGCCGACTGGATAAGCTGTGGCAGGAAAACGGTTCCGTTTTCGTATCTGTCCCCCACAACGTCAAGCGCGGGTATAAAATGCTCGTTTATTATTCTTATCGGATCCTTGGTCTTGAG
Source organism: uncultured Monoglobus sp. (assembly GCA_947624495.1). Lineage (GTDB taxonomy): Bacteria > Bacillota > Clostridia > Monoglobales > Monoglobaceae > Monoglobus. The sequence goes on from CANQKP010000009.1 coordinate 9,172, forward strand.
CAGCTCTATCGTCATGCTGCGCGCAAGGTCGCGCCTGCCGTCAATTATCATTGATTTAAGACCGACGCCTTCCATTTCGCCGGCGGGAACTTTTGCCGCCGCAGCCGTCTGCTGCTCGGCTTTATAGTCCGCATACCTCGCGATATACTCTCCGGCGTCGCTGTCCTGATTATTCAGGACCTTGAAAGCTCTGAACGAACGCATGATCTCCTCGCTCATCGGATTTACTATCGCGGAGTCAAGCCCTGCGCCAAATCCGGCGGACAGGAAAACGCTGTTGAGTATCGGACGCGCCGGCAGACCGAACGACACATTGCTCACGCCCAGCACGGTTTTAACGCCCAGCTTTTCCTTAACAAGCCTTATCGCCTTAATGGTCTCGATAACCAGCTTCTGCTGTGCCGAAGCTGTCAGCACAAGGCAGTCGATAATAATATCCTCTTTTGGTATGCCGTAATCCGCGGCTCGCCTCACTATCCGTTCCGCGATCTCAAGTCTGCCCTCGGCGGTTTCGGGAATACCGTTCTCGTCAAGGCACAGTCCCACGACCACGGCTCCGTACTTTTGCGCGACCGGGAAAACCGCGTCCATGCTCTCGGTTTTTCCGTTCACCGAATTTATTACCGGCTTCCCGTTGTAAATCCTGACCGCGGCTTCGATTGCGTCCTTATCGCTGCTGTCAAGCTGAAGCGGAAGATCGACCGCAGCCTGAATCTCCTTAACGGCACGGGTCAGCGTGCGTGCCTCATCGATCTCCGGAAGCCCACAGTTTACGTCCAAAATATCCGCTCCGGATTCCTTCTGTGCAATAGCCTCGCCGACGAGATAACCAAAATCCTGCTCTCTAAGCTTTTCCTTAAGCTTCTTCTTGCCGGTGGGATTGATGCGCTCGCCTATAACGGTCACGCCCCGGTCAAAAATAACGGTGTTTGTGCCGGATGACGCCATGGTAAGCTTTCCGCGGGCGGGAATTTTAAACGGTATGTCCGACACCGCGCTTACTGTCCTTTTTATATATTCCGGCGTGGTGCCGCAGCACCCGCCGAGTATCGCCGCACCTTTTTCGGCGATCTCGCTCATGTATTTTGAGAATTCATCGGGAGTTATGTCATACACGGTCCTGCCGCCGCGGATCGCGGGAAGTCCGGCGTTGGGCTGGACCATCACCGGGACCCTTGAATACTCAAGCAGTTTGTCGATAACCGGCATGAGCTGAGACGGACCCAACGAACAGTTGACGCCCAAAGCATCGACCCTGAGTCCCGAAAGCGTCACGGCGGCGCTTATCGGGTCGCAGCCCACAAACGTTCTGCCGTCCTCCTGAAACGTCATGGTGACAAATACCGGCAGGCTCGTGTTTTCGCGTGCGGCAAGCACCGCAGCTTTTACCTCAAGCAGATCCGACATGGTCTCAAACAGAACAATGTCCGCGCCCGCCCTCTCTCCTGCGGCAAGCTGCTGCCTGAACAGCTCGTAAGCCTCATCAAACATCATTGTTCCCATAGGCTCCATAAGCTGACCAAGCGGACCTATATCAAGCGCTGTGTATTCGGCTCCGCTCTCCTTTGCCAGTCTGACTCCGGCGGTTATTATCTCTTGAACACTGTATCCGCAGCCGTCGAGCTTGAGCGCATTCGCCTGAAATGTGTTTGCGGTTATGACATCGGCACCGGCTTCAACATACTTTTTGTGAATTTCAAGCACCGTGTCCGGATGCTCGATATTGTAAACCTCCGGCAAGCCACCGGCTTCAAGTCCGGCAGCCTGCAGCATTGTACCCATAGCTCCGTCAAATATCAGTCTTTTGTTTTTAATATGCTTAATTACGTCCACAGGTCGAACCCGCCTTTCTGAATTTGCAGTTTTTTCTCATTGAGCACACCGAACAGCCTCTTTTTTTCGGCTTTACAGAATAGTCTTTGGTAAATCCGATTATCGCGGTAACGGATTTTCCGGGTACCATCAGCGACGAATCGGTAAGAGTAAGCCCGATCCTGCGCCCCGCGTCAAGCGCCGCCAACAAAGATTTCTGAGTGGTTATCGGCAGGTCGCCGTAGCCCGGAGAAAAGCGATAGTTTATCGCGTATCCGCTCTCTTCGGCACTTGAACGAATTTCCGACTCGGCTAAATCGCAAACCTTTTCGATCATATCCGCAGCGCAGGCGTCAAGCACGACCGCCTTAAGCATATCCGTGCTTTGGGCGATCCTGATCGCGTTATCGGTCTCAATGCCCAGCGTCGCCGCCATAACGGCGCACCTGCGGCAGTCTCTGAGATGCTCGTATATATCGTTCCCGGTAAGCTTTAAATTCGCTCCCTGAAGCTCGATGCAGGACTGACCGCTTTCAAATCCTATTTTAATATCGAAAACCTTATAGATATACCGGTATCGGGATATTTTCACGATCTCATCCATACATCCGTCTATAACAGCGTCAATGCTTTTGTCAAAATTTTGATTTTTATGTCCAAGGTATCTGAGAACCTCTGATTTGTCAAGCTGAATTTTTTGACTCATACGCCGCTCCTACACACATACAGCCAGCTGCTCCGCGATTTCCGGCTTGTTCATCGAATAAATATGTATTCCGCGGACGCCGTGCCGCGAAAGGTCGCTGATCTGCTTTCCGGCATACTCAATTCCCGCCTTTAACAAATTATCGGGGTTGTTTTCGTACTTGTTAAGCAGCTTTATCAAAGCTGACGGCAGCGATGCGCCGCAGGTAAATATCATGTTTGATATCTGGCTCTTCGTCATCATCGGCATAATGCCGGGGATTATAGGAGCGGTTATGTTTTTCCTGTCCGCTATTTCCATAAACCGATAAAAATACTCGTTGCTGAAAAACAGCTGAGTCACAAAAAAGTCGGCTCCCGCATCCTGCTTAAGTTTAACGTATTCAACGCTTGCCTCAAGATCCTCACAGTCTATATGACCTTCGGGATACGCCGCGGCGGCAACGCACAAGCCGCTCTCGTTCTTGATTTTTTCTATCAGCTCATAAGCGTAATTATACTCGATTTTTGATATATCAAATCCGTCTTTGGGTATGTCGCCCCGAAGCGCGAGAACATTGTCGATACCCGAAGCTTCGATCTCCTTTAGTTCCGCCTCTATCGACTCCGGCGTGGACGCTATGCAGGTAAGGTGAGCCATAGACTCGATGCCGAACTCGTTCTTGATCCTCGACGCAAGCTCGATAGTCTTGTTCCTGTGCGCCGCGCTGCCGCCCGCGCCGCAGGTAACGCTTATAAATTCAGGCGAGACGGACTTAAGCCGCTTAAGAAGATCGCCTATATTAAGAAACGCCTCCTGCTTTTTGGGCGGAAATATTTCCAGCGACACCGCAGGCTTACCGTTGTTGTTTTTCAATTTATCAGAAATCTTCATTTGTTTACCCCCGAAGTCAAATTTAGCTATTTATATATTATAACACAGTGCAATACATAATGTAAACAAAAAAATAGAAATATTATAAATATTATAGCTTGACATTGTAATAAAATAGATATATATTAGGTAAAGAATATTTAATGATTGGAGATAATGATATGAGTGAAAATTGCACTAACGACTGCTCAAGCTGCGGCGAAAACTGTGCGTCAAGAAGAAGCGAACAGACATCGTTTGCCGAAAGCCTTAACCGGTACAGCTCGGTCAAAAAGGTCATAGGAATTGTCAGCGGAAAGGGCGGCGTGGGAAAATCGTCCGTGACCGCAATGCTCGCCGCCGGTATGCAGAAAAGAGGATATAAGACAGCCGTGCTGGACGCGGATATTACAGGACCGTCGATCCCCAAAGCCTTCGGCATAACTCAAAAGGCAGCGGGCAGCGATTTCGGAATATTGCCTGAGAAATCAAAAAGCGGTATTGATATAATGTCCATAAACCTGCTGCTTGAAAACGATGATGAACCGGTCGTTTGGCGCGGTCCGATAATCGCCGGCACCGTTAAGCAGTTCTGGAGCGAGGTTTTCTGGGAAGATGAGGATTTCATGTTTGTGGATATGCCTCCCGGAACCGGCGACGTTCCGCTTACCGTGTTCCAATCTCTGCCGGTCGACGGTATAGTTGTCGTGACCTCGCCGCAGGAGCTGGTGTCGATGATCGTTTCAAAGGCTGTGAAAATGGCGGAGCTTATGAACATTCCTATAATCGGTCTGATTGAAAACATGAGCTATGCGCTGTGTCCTGACTGCGGAAAGAAAATCAACATTTTTGGCGAGAGCCATATAGAGGAGATCGCGGAGTCGCACGGTTTAAAGGTGCTTGACAAAATCCCGCTCAATCCCGACATCTCAGCCGCCTGCGACAGCGGAACGATTGAGGATATAGCCGAAAATCCTGTTGAAAACACAATAAACGAGATCATTAAATTATAAATAAATTAAGATGACGGGCTTCGCCCCTTATCGAATTGAAACTTAAACGGGTCTGCCTCACATCCTGAGACAAACCCGTTATTTTTTTATTCTTCAAGTCCACTGTCGTCTCCGCTGTCCGAGCTGTCAGAACTGCTGCCCGAACTTCCCGAACTGCTTGATGAGCCGCCCGAACTGTCGTCATCGTCGTCATCATAGCTGCTTGAGCTGCCGGAGCTTGAATTAGATCTTGAGCTTGAGCTGCCCGAACCTGAGCTGTAATCGTCGTCATCATCATCGTCATCATAGCTTGAACTTGAACGGGAGCCGGAGCTTCCCGAACTCCTTCTTGAGGAGCCTGAGGACGAATCCGAAGATGCTCTCGAAGAAACGCTGACGCTGTAATTGACGTCAATATTTCTGTCCTTGTTTTTGATCGTTGAGTGAGCGCGGTCCATAATATTTTTCCACACCGGGATACACGGATTTGACGACATTGTTATCGACTGCGGCGTGTCATAACCGTACCACACGGCAGCCACGTAATACGGCGAGTATCCGACGAACCATCTGTCGAAATTCTCCGACGTTGTACCCGTCTTGCCCGCGGTAAACGTTCCGTCCGCAAGCGCCGCTCCGCGACCTGTACCGCTTGTTACAGCGCTGTTTAAATATCTGTTCATTATAGCTGCGGTTTCGGGCTTTATCGCCTGCCATGAAGAGTCCGCCTCTTTACCGGTCAGAATTGTCTCGCCGTCAATATTTTTTATCTCCGTAAACGTATAAGGTCTGTTGTAAACGCCCTTGTTCGGGAAAATGCAGTACGCCGCGGTAAGCTCAACATTTGTCATACCGTGAGTCAGACCACCGAGCGCCAGCTGCGCATATCCCAAGTCTGTATAAATATCGCCGTTTATGTTCTCAGCCTCGACCAATGTTGTAACGCCCAGCTGATGCACCATAAAGTCATACGAGGTCTGAATGCCCATTTCCGACATTATTTTAACCGGCACCGTGTTTAGCGACTGCTGGATTGCGTAGTCAAGCCCAACCTCGGAATTGCTGTAGGTATAGCTGTAGTTTCTTGGTATCCAGCCGTCATAGGACTCACGCTTGTCCATGACTCTGGTGCCGGTATTTATCGTTCCGTAGTCAAGCGCCGGAGCATATACCGAGAGCGGCTTTATGGTCGAGCCCGGCTGTCTCGGACTCTGGGCTGCCCTGTTGAGAGTAAAGCTGTTTTCCTTTTCTCCTATTCCACCCGCCATAGCCACGACCCTGCCGTCTGACGGATCCATGATAACAATAGTTGACTGCGCGGCGGAGTCCGGGAAGTTGTCGATATTATAATAATAGTCCTCAACGATCTGCTGTATTTCCGGGTCATAGGCGCAGTATATCTTAAGACCGCCGGAATATACCATTTTGGTTGCAAGAGTCTCGGAATATCCCTTCTTTTTAAGTCTGTCGATTGCGTCTCTTACAACTTGATCGACATAGTAGGAGGTGATTATCTCCTCTTTTTTGTTCATCGCAGTTTCCTTGCTGAAAACCAGCGGATAGTTCACAGCCTCATCATACTCCTCCTGAGTTATGTAACCCAGGGAAAGCATTTTCGCCAGGACAAGCTCCTGCCTCTCTTTATTGTGGTCGGGATTAATAAAGGGGTCGTAATATGTCGGGTTCTGCGTGATAGCGGCAATCGAAGCGCACTCGGCAAGATTTAGCTGACTCACATCCTTGTCAAAATACAGATTGGCAGCGGTCTGCACACCATGGCAGTTTTCAGACAAAAATATACAGTTCATGTAAAGCTCCAGGATCTGTTCTTTTGTGAGCTTTTTCTCAAGATCGATTGCCTTGGAAATCTCGGCTATCTTTCTCGCCGCGGTCTGATCCTTGTCTCCGGTTATATTTTTGATAAGCTGCTGCGTTATCGTACTGCCGCCCAGAGACGCCTGACCGCCTTTTCCGGTCAGCTTATCCGCAAAAAATGTCAGCGTTGCGCGGACTGTACGCATGATATCAACGCCTTTGTGAGTCATGAAGCGCTCATCCTCAATAGCGACAAAAGCGTTCTGAAGATACTTCGGGGTCGCGTCAAGATCGACCCAGATCCTGTTTTCGTCCGATGAAAGCGTCAGCAAAGTCCGCTCCTCACCTGTCGCGGGATCAAGATAAACAATATCGGTGTTGCTGTCCATAGTAAGCGTGTCAATATCAATACCGTCCGCACTGCCCCACAGTCCCATTACCGCGGTAATAACGGCGCCGCCCGCAATCAGACCGCCGATGATAATGGTTATCAAAAATACTAAAATAAATTTGCCAACATATTTTCTCATTCAAATATCTCCTCATAAATTATAACAAAGACCATCTCAGTACATATTATATATTAATTATAACAAATCCGCAAGTATAATAATCAAGATTTGTGTTAATAATCTATTAAATTAGTGTTACACAAAGCTGTGCAACACAAGATATGGGGGTATTTATATGTACAAAAAGCTACTCAGGAACGCAATTATGTGCATTTCGGTCGTATTTTTCACTTTGGCAATCGGATACGTGAGCTATTTTTCCGCTGTCCGTTTTTTTAACCGCGGTTCGGACAGCCCCGTCAGTTCGGCGGCTGTCATGTCGGACGCCGCTCCCGTGACGTCCGCGCCGGTTTCGGCAACGCCGGAACCGGAATACTACATCGCAAAGCTTAACGGCGACTCGGTCGAAATATACCTGTGCGGCGGCGGATCCGAAAATTTTAAAAAATTTTTATACTCCTTCAAGGTTTACCGCAGCGGCATACCCGAAGAGGATCTCGCATTACTCACACGCGGAATAATCCTCCGCAGCCGCGAGGACCTCGCCTCGTTTGAGGAGGATTATAACAGTTAGTCCGTTTCTTCATCTGTGAAGTAACGCTCTATTTCACTGTACAGCTCATCAGCGTCTATCGGCTTTTCGATATGTCCGTCCATTCCGCTTTTGAGCATTTTGTCAATATCGTCCGACGTACACGCGTGACCGATCATTCCCACTATCGGAACGGTAGCAGAGTTGGCGTGCATACTTTTTCTTATTGTCTTTGTTGTGTCGTACCCATCCATAACAGGCATATTAAGATCCATCAGTATGATATGTACCTCGTCAAAATGCGCTTTGTTGAAAGCGTATACCGCCTCCCTGCCGTTCTTAACGCATATGGCGTTCATATTAACGGTCTTGAGCATCTCCTTGATTATGGCAAGGTTAAGTTCGTTATCCTCCGCGACAATAGCGGTCTTGCCGTGAAAATCATACTCTTCGGGCGCCTTGAACTTAACGACCGCGCCTGTGCTTTCGTTGACGGTTTCAAACGGAACGGTAAGCTTGACAGTGCTGCCCGCTCCCTCGGTAGACTCCGCCTTAAGCTCACCGCCAAGCATTGCTGTGTAGCGCCTTACCATTGCAAGACCGACGCCGCTGCCGTTGCCGTAATATGACTTTCTCTCAAACAGCTGACGGTACATCTTTTTGCTCATACCAAGACCCGCGTCCGAAATACTGAACTCCAATGTAACAAATTCATCATCCGCCTGTACGCACGCGGTGCTGAGGATCAGCTTTTCGCTGTAGCTTGTGTTGTGCAGCGCGTTCGAAAGCAGGCTTAAAAGAATGATCTCAAGCTTTTTCCAATCGCCGCAAAGGGTGTTGTTCTCAAGGGTCTCTCTTTTTTCCTCAAATGTGACATGATGATCCTCGCAAAGAGTGTAATATATGTTATGGATATTATTAAGCACCTTATCAAGCTTGAAGTTCTCTTTATTGACGCTCAGACATTCCGGACCCGCGTTTGAGATGTTCAAAAATTCAACAATCGACTCTCTGAGTCCGTATGCAGTGTCCGAAAACTCATTGATCTGCTCCGCGAGCATATCATTATCCGAATGATCGGAATTCTTGATGTTTTCGGAGATGCTGACCAGCTTTCCAAGCGGCTCGCGGATCTCATGTGAAACGCAGTTGATATATCCGGTTTTTGCCTTATCCATTTTCTGGTCAAGCTTTATCATATCCCGCATGGTGGACATTGTCTTATGAGTCTTTCTGTTCTGGATCTTGAGTTCAAACCATTTGAAAATAATTTGCAGCAGAACAAGCAAAAGCATGACCGCAATCGCGCCGAGCGCCAAAGGCTTGCCGTATCTGTCCTTAAACGACTCTCTGTAATTTACATACTGAGAGTTTTGCGGGAACTTTGACATATTAAGATCGAACTTTTCGATAACATCATAGTCATATCGGCAGTCGGTGATAAGCGAGCCTGACATATCGATATAGTTAGGGTCGGTCCCGTTTGTTATTGACACAGCGGCGCTTGCCATAGCGGTGCCGTATCTTTCCGGACTGTTGACAAGACCGCCCAGAACGCCGTTACCTATATCCAGATTAATAAGTCTGAACACCGGTGAATTGGTATTGTCCGAAATAAGCTTCGCCGCCTCATATTCGGTGTATCCGTACCTGTCGCTTGTATGCGCAAATCTTACGAAAATAACAATGTCGGTGGTGTCAAGCTCCGAAAGTTGGCTGATAAACTCAGCCTCGGTCATCTGAGCGGGATTGATCTCATTGAAAGACAGATTATCAAAGCCGCTCTGTGCCTGATAATACTGCTGCCTTAACGCTTCGCTTTCCGGCGAGTCATCTATTATCGCGGTAACACTGTCCGCCTTGGGCAGCAGCTCGCAGGCAAGCTCAATATTTTCCTTATAGTTAAGCTGTACCGACGAACCCACCGCGTTGCCCATTGATAAAGCTCTGTCGGCGAGAGCTTTGTTGTTTATGCCTGCAAATATAAGCGGTATATCGGGGAACAAAATACTCCTGTATTTTATCGCGAACTCAAGCACCACATCATCCGCCGCGATAACCGCGTCAAACGGTATTGTTGAAGAACTTATATGATACTGAAGCGTGCTGTAGAACAGCTGCTCGTTGCGGCTGTCGTTTACTACATCACCGTACATAAACTCGCTCTTTATAACCGTGTTTTTATCAAGCTTTGAGGTTATTCCCCTCATCTGGCTCTGCACAAACTCACAGTCGGGAGAAAACGAACTGATATACAGAATATGCCTTGTGGGCATAGACGCGTAAGAGCGCACGGAAACAAGCGGCAAAAGCACAAACACTATCATGCACAGCGCCGCTATTCTTGATAACAAAACTTTATTTCTCGGATTGCACATTAATCCCAATCTTTTTTCAGTCATTTTACAAAGTTCCGTCCCTTGATTATTATATTATTTTTATCATATCACAAAACAAATCCAATATCAAGAAAAAATTTTTAAAACACGGTCTTTAAACCGAATTATAAAGGATATTTTTTAAAAAACTAAAAAATGTATTGAATTTATAGCTGCGATTATGTTATAATGAAATTTGCATATACTTTAAATTCTTAAAAATTGCGGGGTGAGATCATGGATTTTAAAGTCGTGTCCAAATATGCGCCGGCGGGCGACCAGCCCAAGGCGATAGACGAGCTTGCCCGCGGTATACTCCGGGGCGATAAATTCCAGACACTTCTGGGCGTCACCGGCAGCGGAAAGACGTTCACAATGGCGAACGTAATCGAAAAGGTGCAAAAGCCCACGCTGGTGCTGGCTCACAACAAAACTTTGGCGGCGCAGCTGTGCAGTGAGTTTAAAGAAATATTCCCGAATAATGCGGTGGAATACTTTGTGTCATACTACGACTACTATCAGCCCGAAGCGTACATCCCATACACCGACACCTACATCGAAAAGGACGCCCAGACAAACGAGGAGATCGACAAGCTCCGCCACAGCGCCACAGCCGCGCTTTTCGAACGCAAGGACGTTATAATCGTCGCCAGCGTGTCGTGCATATACGGATTGGGCGACCCGATAGACTACAACAACATGGTCGTCTCGCTGCGTCCCGGCATGATCAAGGACAGAGACGAGGTCATCTCCAAGCTGATAGAGATAAAATACGAGAGAAACGATATTGATTTTTCACGCAACAAGTTCAGGGTCCGCGGTGATGTGCTTGACATATTTCCTTCTGACGCGTACAGCACGGCGGTCAGGGTAGAGTTTTTCGGCGACGAGGTGGACAGAATAACCGAGATAAACGTTGTCACCGGCGAGATTATCGGCGAGCGCAGGCACGTTGCGATATACCCCGCCTCACACTACGTTACCACTCCGGAAAAGCGCGAACGCGCCCTGATCAGCATTGAAAAGGAGCTTGAGGAACGCCTTAAGGAGCTTCGGGCAAAGGACAAGCTGGTCGAGGCACAGCGGCTTGAGCAGCGTACAAAGTACGATATGGAAATGCTGCGCGAGACCGGATTTTGCAGCGGCGTTGAAAACTACTCACGGCATATAAGCGGCAGAGCTCCCGGCAGCCCGCCTTTCACGCTGCTTGATTATCTGCCCAAGGATTTTTTGCTGTTTGTGGACGAGAGCCACGTTACGCTGCCGCAGGTAAGGGCTATGTACGCCGGAGACCGGGCGCGCAAAGAGGCGCTTGTTAAGTACGGCTTCCGACTGCCCTCGGCATTTGACAACCGCCCCCTTAATTTTGACGAGTTCTGGGGAAAGCTCAATCAGGCGGTGTTCGTATCCGCTACTCCCGCGGATTTTGAAAAGGAACAGTCAGCAAGGATCGTTGAACAGGTTATACGCCCCACCGGTCTGGTTGACCCGGAAGTTGAGGTCAGACCTATAGAAGGACAGGTTGATGACCTTTACAGCGAGATAATCGAAAGAACCAAACGTGATGAAAGAGTTCTTGTCACTACGCTTACAAAGAAAATGGCGGAGCGGCTCACTGAATACTTTGACGATTTAGGCGTAAAGGTAAGATACTTGCACTCTGATGTTAAAACGATTGAACGCATGGAGATAATCCGTGACCTGAGACTCGGAGAATTTGATGTGCTTGTCGGCATAAATCTGCTGCGTGAAGGACTTGATATTCCCGAAGTATCCCTTGTGGCTATACTTGACGCAGACAAGGAAGGCTTCCTCAGAAGCGAAACCTCACTTGTGCAGACGATAGGACGGGCAGCGAGAAACGCTGAAGGCAAGGTCATAATGTACGCGGACGTCATAACCTCTTCCATGCGGTACGCCATAGACGAGACCAACCGCCGCCGGGCGCTTCAAATGAAGTTTAACGAGGAACACGGCATAGTTCCCAAGACTATCAGCAAGCAGGTCCACGAGGTTATCGAAGCGACCACCGAGCTTGGCAGGTCCGAGAAGGGCAGAAAAGCCAAGGAAAACGAAAAGAAGTACGTTAGCAAGGAAAAGGCGATCGCCGAGCTTACAATGGATATGAAAAAGGCTGCGGAAATGCTGCAGTTTGAGCTGGCGGCTCAGATACGCGACGAGATACGGCGGCTGGGCGGAGATATATAATACAGATTGGAGAACTTATATGAACAAAAATATAATAGTTAAAGGCGCAGGGGAAAACAACCTTAAAAACATTAACGTTGAAATACCCAGAGATAAGCTCGTTGTCTTTACCGGACTCAGCGGATCCGGCAAATCATCTCTCGCCTTTGAGACGATCTACGCCGAGGGGCAGCGCAGATATGTGGAGTCGCTTTCGGCATACGCACGTATGTTTTTAGGTCAGATGGACAAACCGGACGTCGAATCTATCGAAGGGCTTTCGCCTGCGATCTCAATCGATCAGAAAACCACCTCAAGGAACCCCCGCTCCACAGTGGGTACGGTCACCGAGGTTTATGACTATATAAGGCTGCTTTTTGCAAGAATAGGCATACCGCACTGCCCCAAGTGCGGAAAGGAGATAAAGCCGCAGTCGATAGACCAGATCATCGACTCGGTGAAGGCTCTGCCGGAGCGGACCAGAATTCAGGTTATGGCTCCGGTTGTACGCGGCAGAAAGGGCGAATACACCAAAACCTTTGACGACGCCAGGAAGAAGGGCTTTGTCCGTGCGAGGATCGACGGCACAACGGTTGAGATAACCGATATGGAAATCCGGCTCGACAAGCAAAAGAAGCACAACATTGATATTATCGTTGACAGGCTCGTAATACGCGACGGCATCGACAAGAGGCTTGCGGACTCTTTGGAGACCGCGCTTGCCATGGGACGCGGACTTGTGACGATAGACATTATCGACGGCGGCGAGCTGCACTTTTCACAGAACTACGCCTGCGACGACTGCGGAATAAACATCGAAGAGCTGACGCCCAGAATGTTCTCGTTCAACACGCCTTACGGCGCCTGCCCAGAATGTTCCGGTCTCGGACACATAGTAAAGATCGATCCGGATCTGATCATACCTGACAAGTCGCTTTCAATCAACGAGGGCGCGATCACGGCGACCGGCTGGAACAACGCGGACAAAAACTCGATAGCGAGTATGTACTACGCAGGTCTCGCGGAGCATTACGGCTTCAGTCTCGACACGCCGATAAGCGAGCTTCCGGAAAATATTCTTGACATCCTCCTCTACGGCACAAAGGGCGAGAAAATCAAGTTGACTTACAACCGCAAATATTCAAAGGGCGTGCAGTACGCCAGATTTGAGGGTATTATAAACAACCTGAACCGCCGCCACAGTGAGACGAACTCGGAATGGATGAAGGCTGAGATCGAAAGCTATATGGTCAATATGCCCTGCCACGCCTGCGGAGGAACAAGGCTGCGTCCCGAATCGCTTGCGGTGACAATAAACGGCATGAATATCAGTAAGGTTACCGATATGTCGATATCGGAAGCCTGCGGATTTTTTGAAAATCTGAACAAAAACCTGTCCGCGCGTGAAATGCAGATAGCAAAACAGGTCATGAAGGAAATATGCGACCGCCTGAGTTTTTTGCGGAACGTGGGACTTGAATACTTAAGGCTTTCCCGCAGCGCGGGAACTCTCAGCGGCGGCGAGGCTCAGAGGATACGTCTCGCCACCCAGATCGGCTCAAGCCTTATGGGGGTTGTATATATTTTGGACGAGCCGAGCATAGGTCTGCATCAGCGCGACAACGCAAAGCTGATCGAGACACTGAAAAATCTTCGGGACTTAGGCAACACGCTTATCGTGGTCGAGCATGACGAGGAAACGATACTTTCAGCCGACCACGTTATCGATATCGGTCCCGGCGCCGGGATACACGGCGGCGAGATCGTCGCCGAGGGAACGCCTCAGGATATTATGGCGTGCAAAAAATCAATAACAGGTCAGTATCTTTCGGGCGAAAAATTCATACCTGTCCCGAAGGAGCGCAGAAAAGGCAGCGGGAACAAGCTGGAGATCAAAGGCTGCCGCGAAAACAACCTCAAAAATGTAAACATTAAAATACCTCTCGGAACCTTCACCTGTGTGACCGGCGTATCGGGCAGCGGCAAAAGCTCGTTTGTCAACGAGATACTGTACAAGCATCTGTCTAACGTACTCAACCACGCAAAGAAGCATCCGGGAAAATTTAAAAGCATGAAGGGCGCGGAGTTTCTTGACAAGGTCATCGACATTGACCAGTCCCCTATCGGAAGGACGCCGCGGAGCAATCCCGCAACATACACCGGACTGTTTTCCGATATACGCGACCTGTTTGCCGCCACACAGGAAGCTAAGGCGCGCGGCTACAAATCGGGAAGGTTCAGCTTTAACGTCAAGGGCGGACGCTGCGAAGCCTGCACCGGCGACGGTATAATCAAAATTGAGATGCACTTTTTGCCGGATGTTTACGTACCCTGCGAGGTATGCGGCGGCAAACGCTATAACCGCGAAACTCTCGAAGTGCGGTACAAGGGCAAGAATATTTACGAAGTCCTGGACATGACGGTCGAGGAGGGCTGCGAGTTCTTTGAAAACGTGCCGAAAATCAGGCGCAAGCTTCAGACCATGTTCGACGTGGGACTCGGCTATATCAAAATCGGTCAGCCGTCAACCACTCTTTCGGGCGGAGAGGCGCAGCGGGTCAAGCTCGCAACGGAACTGAGCCGCAGAGGTACCGGAAAGACGATTTATATTTTGGACGAGCCGACGACCGGACTTCATACCGCGGACGTCCATATGCTTATCAACGTTCTGCAAAAGCTGGTCGACGCCGGCAACACAATTGTTGTTATCGAACACAACTTAGACGTTATCAAGACCGCCGACTATATAATCGACTTGGGACCCGAAGGCGGCGACGCAGGCGGAAACGTTGTGGTATGCGGAACTCCGGAAAAGGTCGCGCGGTGCAAAGACTCATACACCGGACTTTTCCTGAAGGACTGCCTTAAGAAACAGAAAAATAAATAAGATGTTACACTAATATAATATTGTTTGTTGACAAACAACTTTGTCAATGATATACTTTAATTTGGTTTGATAAAAACAGTCAATCGACAATAAACATAAGGAGAATTGAAATGGACAACAATTTGGACGCAAGAATTAAAGACGTCGCGGAACGCATAAAAACGCTCCGCGAAATCGTCGGCATGAGCGAGGAAACGGTCGCGGCAAAGACCTCTGTCAGCCTTGACAAGTACCGTCTCATCGAAAAAGGCGAAAGTGATTTCAGCTTTTCGTTCATATGCCTCTGCGCGAGAGTGCTGGGCGTTGACGTGACCGATCTTCTGGAAGGTCAGAGCGCCACTCTTTCGGGCTACGAGCTTACCCGCTCCGGTGAGGGCATGAAGATCGTTCGCCGCAAGGAGTTTGAGTACAACAACCTTGCTCCGCTGTTTAAAAACAGGATCGCCGAGCCGTTTTTGGTAACAGCTCCGTTCTCTGAGGCGGAACAGCACAAGGAAATCAAAATGGCGACTCACGAGGGTCAGGAGCTTGACATTGTGTTAAGCGGCTCTCTTAAGATCCAAATCGGCAAGAACACCGAGATCCTTAACGCCGGCGACAGCATATACTATGACAGTAAAACGCCACACGGCATGATCGCGGTCGGCGGCGAGCCTTGTAAGTTCTACGCTATGGTTTTCACCGGCGGCAAGGAGACCGATTATATTGAGGATGTTGATATGCCCGCCGTTAAGCCTCTGCCATTTAGAGACGAACCCGGAAACAGAATTTATGACGAGTATGTCAAAATGGGCTTTGACGAAAACGGAGTTATCAACTCAATTAAGTTTATTGATGAGGAAAAGTTCAACTTTACATATGATATTGTTGATAAGCTCGCCGCAAGGGACCCCGACAAGCCGGCTATGCTCTGGCTTTCCAAAAATAAGGAGGAGCGCCTCTTTACATTCTCGGATATGAGCAAGCTGTCGGCAAAGGCTGCACACTACTTTAAGTCGCTCGGCATCAAGAAAGGCGACAGAGTTATGCTGGTACTCAAGCGCCACTATCAGTTCTGGATAGCTATACTGGCTCTGCACAGAATAGGCGCGGTCGTTATTCCCGCAACAAACCTGCTGGTCGAACACGATTTTGACTACAGATTTAAAGCAGCCGGAGTTTCCGCGATAGTCTGCACCGCGGACGGCGACACCGCTCATCAGGCGGAGCTTGGCGCGAACAACTGCGACTTTGACATCCTCAAGATCATAGCCGGCGGAACCCGCGAGGGATGGCTGAACTTTGACGAGGGTATCGAAAAGTTCAGCGACGTTTTTGAGCGTCCTGAAAATCCCGACGAAACAGCCTGCGGCAGCGAGATAATGCTTATGTACTTTACGTCCGGCACGACCGGCTATCCAAAAATCGCCGCTCAGAGCCACAAGTACCCGCTCGGTCACTTCCTGACCGCGAAATGCTGGCACAACGTCAACCCCACCCGCAAGGGTCTGCACTTTACTATTTCGGACACCGGCTGGGGCAAGGCGCTTTGGGGCAAGCTGTACGGTCAGTGGATGAGCGAGGGCGCGGTGTTTACATATGACTTTGACAAATTTGAGGCGGATGATATTCTTCCTCTGTTCAAAAAGTATAACATAACGACCTTCTGCGCGCCTCCGACCATGTTCAGATTTTTCATTAAGGAGGATCTCGGCAAGTACGACCTGTCCTCGATTGAGTATGCAACGACGGCGGGCGAAGCTCTTAATCCGGAGGTATACAATCAGTTCTTTAAGCATACGGGTCTTAGGATCATGGAGGGCTTCGGTCAGACCGAAACGACTCTGGTCCTCGGCAACTTTGTCGGCATGGAGCCGAAGCCCGGCTCTATGGGCAAGCCCAGCCCGCTTTACAAGGTTGAAATTCTTCTGCCCGACGGAAATCCCGCCGGTATCGGCGAGGTCGGCGAGATTTGCATAAACACCGAGAACGGCGCTCCCTGCGGACTGTTCAGCGGCTACTACAGAAACGATGACCTTACCCGCGAAGCTTGGCATGACGGATACTACCACACCGGCGACACCGCCTGGAAGGATGAGGACGGTTACTTCTGGTACGTCGGCAGGACCGACGACGTTATCAAGTCATCCGGATACCGCATCGGTCCCTTCGAGATCGAGAGTGTTATCATGGAGCTGCCTTACGTCTTAGAGTGCGCGATAACCGCGGCTCCGGACCCTATCCGCGGTCAGGTGGTCAAGGCGACTATCGTGCTTGTAAAGGGCAAACAGGGCAGCGATGAGCTTAAGAAGGAAATTCAGAACTACGTCAAGAAGCACACCGCGCCGTACAAATATCCGAGAATTGTTGAGTTTGTTGACGAACTGCCTAAGACGATAAGCGGTAAGATCAGACGTGTTGAGATCAGAGAGAACGACAACGCGTAAATAATATTAAACTCAAAATACTTGTAAAAATGTCAGATTATACAAATAATTTGACATTTTTACTTTACCCGGAAACATTTTAGTAAATTAATTCGTCATATAAAACAAAATAAGTGTTGCATATTTTCGGATATTATAGTATAATGTTTTTATATGAATATTTATATAGTTAGGAAGATTAGTATGAAAAAATTAATCAGCATATTGCTTAGTTTGACTGTCTGCGCGGGAATGTTTTTATCTTTCGGCATCACAGCCGAAGCCGCTTCCCCGATCAAGGATATTTACGTAAACGGAGAGGCACTCAGCTTCAGCGAGGCGGAACGCCCGTTCATTATGGGCGACGGCGAGAACGGCAGGACAATGATGCCGCTCCGCGCGGTGTCCGAGGCTTTGGGCGCGACCGTGTACTGGATAGACAAGGTTGACGACAAGCCCGCGAAGCGTATCCAAATCGTCAGATATGACACGACCTTAAGGCTTGATATCGGATTGCCGACCATGTATGTTTACAAGATCGCGTATGACGAGGAAACCGGAGAGCAGGACCAGAAGCAGGTCGATACGATAGAGCTTGACGCTCCCGCTTTCCAGGGTGACGAGACCCGCGACTACCGCGTGTTTGTTCCTGTAAGAGCGGTTACCGAGGCTTTCGGCGCTGACATAAACGCCGTTTTTGCCGACAATGACGAGACCAAGATCGACAGACCGATGAATATTTACATTGTTGACACATATGACGGCTCAAGCGAAAACCATGTCAGCATTGCGGAACTTTATGACTCCAGCGATATTGAGCAGTCGACCCTTATCTCGACCGTCGGAATTATCACAAAGCTTGAATCGAAGTACTATCTTCAGGACGAGAACGAGACATATAAAATGATCGAGCTTACCGACATACCCGATGTTGAAAACTTCTGGACGCAGCAGCTGGGCGTTGCAAACAACAATCCGCTTGGCGCGAAGATTAAAATCACCGGTATGGTTGACAAAAACGGCGACAGATACTATATGCGTCTGCGCCGCGGTTCCACGGGAATACGTCCCGTTAAGTAAAACAGCTTTTTTTACCGCTGCCGCACTGCGGCAGCGGCTTTTTTTATTCTTACGCAAAAGCAAAAAACTCTTGCATATTATATATATGAATGATATAATTAACCATACTTTATTTTCTGTGTTTAGTATTCATTTTTTCAGTACAGGGAGGGCAAAAAATGATTTTAAAGAAAGTATTATCGGCAGCGCTGTCCGCGGCAGTGCTGGCTTCGACATTTTCCACAGCTGCGCTTGCCGAGAGCGGCGGCTATTCGGCTAAATACGATATACCGGACAACAGCGCGGAAAATTTATACGAAGCGGACGGCGCAGGATATTTCCCGGATATAAGCGAAGTTACGCCACCTAGCAGCGAAACCGCGTATCAGGCGGCGCCCACCGCCAAAAGCACGCTTGAATTTGAAACCAACTCAAGCGGTGAAACGATTGCCAAAACGCGCGTCTGGAACCTCGGCACTTATTTTGTCAACGGCAACGAGGAAGCGATGAAGGACTATGACGAACAATACCTTGTTGACAAAGACCACAGCGCCAAGCTTTCAAACAACGGACAAAGCTACAACAATGACTCCGTGCTTCAAAATTGCTATGACGGCGTTTGGAATAATCACTGGGAGACAAGACAGCCAAACAACGCAAATCACAAAAACTACATTGAGTTTGATTTTCAAAACCAGCCTCAGGAAATAGGCAGGATCATTTTCCGCGCCCGCAACAAGGACGCTGCCACAAAGGGGTACCCGCATGAATTTAAGATATATTATCAGGACAGTGACCACTCCGAGTATCAGACTTGGGCAGTGGGAAGCAGCGCTTCGGCGACGACCGATCCGATTGAGATAACTCTGCCCGCAAAAGCGGTTACAAAGATAAAGTTTGAGTACATAACCGCAAGAGAGAACTACGCCGCGGCAGCGGAGTTCAGGTTTTATAAAGAAGAACACGTGCAGGACGACTATATGAACTTATTTATGGACGGTTCATGCTCGGCTTTGTCCCACGGCGTGACCGCCGCTCAGGTAATCGAGCTTGAGAAAAATATCGACAAATACCCCGCACCTCTGCCAAACGTGCTTCGGGCGTATATTGATGCGGCCCTCAGTCTGCTCAACGTACCCGACCGCGGCGGAAACGTCAGCGCGCCAATAACCATGAGTCAGCGCGGCAACCGCGGGACCGAAGCCGGCAGGGTGCAGACCACTTTCCATATCGGCGGTCAGTATGACATAACCGGTCTTTACGCAAGACCGGGCGAGAAAATCGGCATATTTGTAAACTATGACCCAAACGGTCCCACCCCGCGCATAGTTTTCGCAACCGCCAATCAATACCGCTCCGGCTGGTTCAAGAGCTGGGACGGCGTGACGCTTTCAAACGGCTATAACGAGATCGACTGCACCGACATGGTATGCTGCCAGCTTATCTATCTGTATAATCCCGCACTGCCTCAGGACCAGGCGTTTCCGCCCGTGGCGCGCATAGTCGGCGGCACAAAATACCCCGTATATCATTATAACGCTGACGACCCGAATAAAAGCGACGATCCCGATGTTTTTAAAGAGGAGCTTGAAAAATATGTAAGCGAGGTTTCGGACATTGATAAAGACGCCAACGAGGGAAACGGAAAATACAACGTCTGCGAGCTTGTGACAAAGCGCATAGTGCTGACAACCAGCGCAAAAGGCGCGCTAAAGGGACTTGACAGCTCGGCAAAATGGAATAAAGGCTTTAAAAAGTGGCAAAAAGGCGAGGCGGTTCAGGACCCGGACCGCGAATATAAGGGTGCGAAGGACGTTATGGAGCTTTGGGAACAGCTCATGCGCGAGGATTACGCCGAATACATGGGCTATAACACCACTAACCCGATTGGCGAGGACTACGAGCCGCGACCGGCGTTTTTGTGGCGCATACATACCGACGGCGTAGGCTGGGGCTGGGCGCAGAGCGTTTACGCCTCGATCAATGCCGGCAATTTGCCGGATGACGACCCGTGGGATGAGGGAGTTTTCCAGTCGTTCACTCATCCCGGCTCGGTTCTGAGTGCGGGCTGGGGAACCTATCACGAGATAGGTCACGTATACGACAACGGAGCGATTGGAACAAGCGAATCCACCAACAACCTGTACGCGCTTAACGCCTCGCTCAAGTATCAGGGCGTTACGAGAATGACAAACGAGAACCGCTG
>CANQKP010000010.1 GCA_947624495.1 uncultured Monoglobus sp.
GGCGCAATGCCCCTATGCCGTTACATCCGTATTATTCACATTATTAAAAGACAGCGCCGAAAAGCCGCGGGCTTCGCCCGCCGCTAATAAACGAAAATCAGTACCCCCCCCCGATAAATATCGGAAAGACGGTATATTCCGCTTATAATCACTGTTTTTTGTCATTCTCATCATTTTGAATACCTTCTCTACATCAAAATAATAAAAAAAGTACCAAAACAACCTACCCGCCCATGAAACGGGTAAGAAATTTGATACATAGTTCAATCAACTTTTACAACCATTAATATTTTAGCATAACAAAAAATGTTTGTCAACGACTTTTTGAAAATAATTTACAAAAATAAAAAACATTTATACATAAATTTTGTTTTATATGTTATTTGTAATTTCATTATAACATATTACTTTGCAAACACAGGAATTTGATTACAGAATAATTAATAGTTTACTTTTTGCTAACATTTTACAATTAATGCTTGACTTTGTTTGAGGCTTGGACTATAATATTTTGGTATGTAAAATTTTGAACCGAGGGGAGAGTGGCTGATTTGAAACGCGCGGAGCGCACTGCTGTTATTGCATTATGCTTTCTGGTTATTTTCGCCTGCTTTGCGCCGTTATCCGAAGCCGCTCTGCTGGCAAGCTTCGGCGCCGAAACCTCTGCGGACACCGGAAAAGCCGGACTTTCGCCGGCTGTACCGCCAAATATGGAAAATGACAGCGGCGGCGCAGTGTTCTCGCAAGGCGGCGGCTTGGCGGAGCGCGGCGTGAGGTTCGGCATATACGGCGGCGCTTTCGACCCTTCCGGATATGTGTGCGGCATTTGCACGCGTCTCTTGCGCGGACAAGCGGTCCAAAGCGGCAATGTGCGCATAAAGCTGCTTGAGGTAATGCTCTGCTGAGCTTTGCATGAATTACTTTCAGAAAAAATAATTAACCAAATATACAAACAAAGTTTTTAAAGGAGGAAAAAGTTTTGTCCAGAAGTTTAGTTAAATTCGCTGCTATAATTCTGGTTATCGCGGCGCTTTTGTATGTCGGAGTGTACGGTCTGGATTTCACAGACAAGTACAGAATTCCCGGCATTACGGACAGCGACGGCATCACCCAGGGTCTTGACTTAAAGGGCGGTACCGTTATTGTGTTCCGGGCGGCGGCAGACGACCCGTCCGAGGAAGATATGGATAATGTTGTGAACCTGCTGCGCAGACGTCTTGACTTCCAGGGTTATACCGAGGCGAGCGTTACAATGCAGGGTTCAAACAAGGTAAGAGTTGAGATCCCCGATGTTCAGGACTCCGACACAGCGGTTGAGACTCTCGGCGCGACAGCGCAGCTTGAGTTTAAGGACGCCAACGGAAATCTTATCATGTCGGGAAGCGAGGTAAAGAACGCCTCGTCCGAGTACGGTCAGACCGAGCAGGGTATTTCGAGAAATTCTTACTACATCAGCATGGAGTTCACACCCGAAGGTCAGCAGAAGTTCTCCGAGGCGACAAAGACCGCCGCGGCTGCCGCATCCAGCGGCAACAACTACATCTCAATCGAGATGGACGGCAATGTTCTGACGGCGCCCAGAGTTCATGAGCAGATAGACAGCGATTCCTGTATCATCACAGGTGAGTTTACAGCCGACGAGGCGAGCGCTCTTGCCGCAAACATCAAGTCCGGTCAGCTGCCCTTCTCGCTGGCGGTAGACGAGGTCAAGGTCGTAAGCGCGACACTCGGTGAGGAAGCGCTGACAAAGGCTGTAACAGCAGGTATAATCGGTCTTATTCTGGTTCTGCTGTTCATGCTTTTGATATATCGTTTGCAGGGTCTTATGGCGGACATCGCGCTGCTGTTCTACATCGCGGTTGTCATGATCCTGCTTGCGAACCTGCACATCAACATCACTCTGCCGGGTATCGCGGGCGTTATCCTTGCGATAGGTATGGCGGTTGACGCAAACGTCGTTATATTCGAGCGCGTTAAGGAAGAGCTTAAGCTCGGCAAGACAGTACGAAGCGCTGTTGACGCCGGATTTAACAGAGCGCTTTCCGCGGTTATTGACTCTAACGTGACGACTATCATTTCCGCGATCATCCTTTGGTGGCTGGGAACCGGAACGATCAAGGGCTTCGGTATAACGCTGCTTATGGGTATCGTTGTTTCAATGATCTCGGCTATATTCGTTACCAGATTTTTGCTTAAGCAGATGATTGGCATGAATGTCAAAAATCCTTGGCTTTACGGCCTCAGTAAATCAAAAACAGGCTCTGAAAGCGTGAAAGGAGGTAAGGCGTAATGTTTGATATAGTTCAGAAAAAATGGATATTCTTCGGAATTTCTATCGTATTATGCTTAATCAGTATCGTTTCGCTGATATTCAGAGGATTTAACCTTGACACCGACTTTTCGGGCGGTATCGCTCTGACTTACGAGGTCCAGGGCGAGGACTTCAGCACGGAGGACATGAGCGCGCTTATCAGCGATGCGCTCGGCGACGGCAAGGCTGCTTCGTCGGTCCAGAAATCCGGAAACGACGTTATTATTAAGGTAGGATATGACAGCGGCATCAGCGATGAAGAGCGTGTTGAGTTCTCGAACTCGGTAAGAGAGAGCATCACGACAGCGCTTGAGGGCAAGTTCGGCGCTCCGGTTGTCGAAGGTGCGGACGCTACCGAAACTGCCGCCGAACCCGCAACGGCTGACACAGAAGCCACAGCGGATCCTTCTGCCACAGTTGAGCCTGCCGCAACAGCCGCAGCAGATGAGACTGAAAGCACCGCAACAGGCGTTTCCACAGCCGGAACACTGGTAAGCGGCGTCAGACTCACAAGCATGGACGACATTTCACCGTCATCCGGTCGTGAGCTGGCAAGAAGCGCTCTGTGGATGTCGATACTCGCCTGCGTTGCCATTCTGCTCTATGTAACATTCAGATTTGAGTTTACATCGGGCTGCGTGGCTATCATTGCGCTTGTACACGACGTTCTGATACTTCTCGGTATTTACTCGTTATTCTATGTATCGGTAAACATCAACTTTATAGCCGCCGTTCTGACGGTTCTCGGTTACTCTATCAATAATACTATCGTTATTATGGACAGAATTCGCGAGAACACGCGCAACTCAAGAAAAGAGTCTTACGGCGAGATTGCCAACAACAGTATATGGCAGACAATGACGCGTTCGATAAACACCACAATCACCACACTGCTTACGATCGGTATGGTTTATATTATCGGAGTTGCGTCGATCAAGGCGTTTGCGCTGCCGATCATTATTGGTATTGTGATCGGTTTCTTCTCCTCGGTATTCATCACAGGTCCTCTGTGGGCAACCTGGAGAGACTCCGCGGTCAACGCCAAGAGAGCGGCTGCCGGCAACAAGGGCGGCAAGAAAAAATAATTGCTTAAAACAAAAAAGGAACAGGACCAAAATCCTGTTCCTTTTTTGTGAAATTATTAATATTTACTGATCGTTTTCAAGTATTTTCTCAATCCTGAATTTTAAGTCAGGAAAATCTTGTTTAACAGTAATATAAACATCATTCATGTTGAGCGTTCCATATTTATGCGCCGCTATATCACGAAAGCCGGATATTTGTTTCCAAGGAACATTAGTGTATTTTTCCCTCAAATCATATGAAAGATTTTTTACAAGTTCGCCAATATTAATAGCTGTCATACCTACTGCCCGCTTTAACAGTTCGTTTGACATAAACTCATCATTTGTGATATTTTCCATAAACTGAATAGATATGGATATTTCACTTAATATTTTATTCAGTATTACAATATCTCTATGCAGCATAAAGCGGAACCACCTTTTCAATCTCAAGAATTGATCCTTCGGGAACCGGATAGTGTATAATATCTACAGAAGTGTTAAGCAGTTCTTCCATTCTTATTTTTAAACCTGATAAAACCAGAAGAGACACATATTTTGTTTCAAACTCTACAAGCAAATCGACGTCGCTGTCATCTGTATTGGTCCCGTTGGCATATGAGCCAAAAAGATCAATGCGTGTAACCGGATATTCATTTGCCGCAATTCTTGCCGCTTCTGAAATTTGATTTAGTGTAAGCACTTGAGACACCTCCGCATTAAAGCTCAACTAAAATAATATTATCTGTATAAATGCATTATAATATATCAATACCGTAATGTCAAGTTCTGAGCATTACGGTACTGATTTATAAATCTGTTATAATTTATTGATATTTAATTAAAGCAATATAACATTGCCTGATCAAGGGTAAAAACAACGTCGGAAGGTTGTCCGTTTATTTCGAACTTGTAAGGATCGTACTGATAGTTTCTGCCCTCATCGTTGTACCCTTTAAGAATTCTGAATATCTGCCGGCGCGGCACCGGATCGATGATTGAACGGCTGGCAAAAACATATCTGCCGAATGCATCCTCGCCATAGGAGTCGAGATTAACGCCGTCTTCGGGAAATCCTATCACACGGAGCAGGATTTCATAAACATCTCTGTATCTGATTACGCCGTCCGGATCGAAGTTTCCGTTTTCATCGGCTGTTATAAGCCCTCGGTTCTTCGCCTCGGCGATTATGCCGTTTGCCCAATGACCGCTTGTGTCATTAAACGCTGCGGGTGCGCTTTCATCAACCTGCCAGCCGTCAATTCTTGACAGCAGCGCCAAGAACTCGGCGCGGGTTGTCGCTTCTTCAATTCTCAGTTCCTCGGCTGTCGCACCGCTCACGTAACCGTTATCCACAAACCATTGCGCGTATGTATCAAGCTCCGGTTCGTTGATATATGCCGTGGCGTCAATCGGCTTCGGGTCCTCAGCAAGCTTTGCGGTATAAGTCACAGATTCGCCGCCCTCTCTTACGCCAAGCGCAACACTGCCATCCATCCGCATTGTGATGCTTTCAAAAACAGGCGGAAGAATAAAGTCGCCGCTCTCGTTTAAGAGTCCGGTCCTGATAATCTGACCAATGTCACTATAGCCGCTTACTGAATAATATAAGTTCTTGCTGTCAACGAGGATATCTGACCGAACAACGTAAGCATCGCCGAGTCCGGAAAGCTCTTTCATGTTTCCGTCGCCGCTTAGGAAATACTTTTTGCCGTCCTTTGTTGCGACGGGATAACATTCACTGTCAAACTGAGGCTCGTACACAATATTTCCACACCTGTCGGCAAACCCGATCTTTCCGTTCTTTGAGATTTTAATAAGCTCACCTGATAGACTAAATCCGCCTTGTGCGTCCCAGCCCTCCAAAATCATTTTTCCGTTTGCATCGTAATAATCATAAAGCGATACACCGTCCTGATCTATATCTACGGTTTCTGCGGCAATAACCGTGGGTAAATTATTATGAGTATTTACCGGATACATATTGTCAAGGTATGCGCACACGTTTCCGCCGTCAAAGAATATAAATCCGTCATACTTTTCACCGGTACTCAGTATTGTCTTTCCGTCGCTGCCGCATATTTCAACTGTGGCTTTGGCGTTTTCCTCCTCTCCCGTATCGCCGATATCAAACATAAACATATCGTCAGAATATTCCATTATGCTCACAGCTTTTTTCTCAAACAGCTTTTCACCGCTTACGGAGTATATCTCAATACAGCCGTCATCGCGGGCTATTGAGATATACCTGCCGCCGACTATCGAAGGCTCGTTTACGTTAAGCGGCATGATCTCGCGTCCGGTTTTGTCAATCACGGTATAGCCGTAGTCCCGACCGACCACAATATGGTCACCGCTTATGTCACTTTGAACGTAGTCATAAACCGGACTGATAATCTCGTTTCCGTCAAGATCCGCAAAGCCGAACTTGTCAGCATCGGTCATGAAGCAGATCTTATCATTGTCTATAGTGAGATCCTTGTATTCGCAGGGCATAATAAGCTCTCCTGTTACAACGTTTATCAAGCCCCACTTGCCGTCTTTTTTCACAGACGCTCTCACCTTATCCGCGTATGCCATAACTTCATTGACGGACATGACCGGATTGGTATAGCCGTATATATTTTGAGATGTATATCCGAAGCTGACCGAATTGTAATCGTTCAAGGCGCTGTGTTCCTTGGCAGACATGGAACTGAAGTTTTGAGCGCCGAAGTAATTAAAACCGAATTTCACATCGTCCCAAACCGCGTCAACAACGACCTCATCGTTATGCTTGACTCCGTATTTGCCGTTTTCATCGCAGAACGCCACATAATCATATAAAGAATATCCTTGCTTTTTCTCGACCTGTGTCAGATTGGGGCAGGACATAATATCGTACTCCGGGCTTTCCGCGTAAGCAGCCGGTATTGCCGCAATCATCACCGCCGCCGCCGACAATGCGGCGACAGTCCGCTTTATTATTCTGTTTTTCATGATATCCACCTCTTTCTTAATATACTAACGCTTTGCCCTTGGCGGACGATTTTATGCTGAGTGAGTAGCTTCCGCCGGGCGTAAGATTTTCAAATGAATATTCCGCATAGGTTCTGGGCTTGACATAGACGCTCGCTGCGCTTTCACCGTCGGAGTCTGATATGAGGTCAATAAAAATCATATCCGAGCTGACCGAGCTTAAATAAAACGTTATTTTGCCGTTTTCGTCCGCCGTTTTTGTCAGCGTGGTTTCCCCGCTGCCAAGCTCGGCGGTTAAAGCATCCGCATGAGCTTTTGCCATACTGTCAAAATTCGTTCCGGGCAGCAGCTTGCGGGCATCCGCGCACGCTCCCTCGGCATATGCCGCCGAAACAAGTAATGTGACCGCGGCTGTACCCGCCGCAAGTGTTTTCAATAATTTGTTTTTCATAATAATCTTTCCTTTCTCAATAAATTAACGCTTTTGTAAGCGCCGCCGCGCTTATGCTGAGGCGGCAGCCGTCTCCGCTTAAGTTTGAAACAGTATAAGAAGTAAAAGTCCTGGGTTTTAAAAAGAGTCTCCCTATGCCTGTCCCGCCCTCATACACATCCACTGAAACCATATCCGCGCTTTCGGAGTTTAAATAGATGCTCACATCGCCCTCGGAGTCCGGCACGGCTTCAACCTCTGCCGAGCCGCCGGCGGGAACCACAACCTCTTTAGGCTGCCGACCGCTGTTTTCGGTCTCAGCTTTAACATCCTCATAGGTCGTGCCCGGCTTCAGCCGGTTTGAACTTGCGGTTATCACCTCGCCGCCGCTCGAAAACAGAACCGCGTCGTTTTCATCTGTGACCTCCGCAGTTTTATCAGGCTCGCCGTATGTATCCGCGGCGTTCCCGGAGGAGTAAATTCCTGCGTCGGTTATGACAACGATGCCTTTGCCGCTGCCCGCTGTCTCGGTCGGGGCGGCAGTCTGCTCACTCCGGCTCGGCTGTTTTGGCTCGCCCTGCGTACCGCTTACCGCGTTTGGCTCATATTGCGGCACGGCTGCGCCGCTCTCCGCGGCAGGTCCTTCCGGTCCCGCTCCATTCTTATCAGCCGCCGTTCTCTCAGCCGCTCTGAATTTGCGCGTCTCGGTTATAGAATGATAAAGCTTGTTGCTTTCGGGTCTTATGGGTTCCGGCAGCTTCGCGTTTGTAAGGCAGGTCAATCCGACCAATATAACCACAGCCGAACCCAAAACTCTGCATATCATCGCCGGCTTTTTAAACGCCGCGATGCTTTTTACTCTGCGCTTGATATTGCTCTTTTCGCCGGACATTCCCACTGCCGCACCGGTGTTAAACACCGAAAAACGCGCGGCGGTGTTTATTATAGTCATTCCGTACTCAATATGCTCATCGTTTTCCATATAACCCAGCGCTCTCTCATCCGCTGCCATTTCCATTTCCTGTCTTGCCTTAAAATCAAACAGCCAGAGCAGCGGGTTAAACCAATGTACCGCGCGGATCAACGACAACAAAAAGCCCGACGCCACATCATGCCTCTTTATATGGCAACACTCATGGAGTATGATGTGACGAATTTCCTCATCCGGCATTGACCCAATGTCCTTTTGCAGAAGAAGATACGGTCGGATAACTCCGCATACCGCCGGCGTTTCAATCTCACTCTGGATAACCGGTCTTATTTTGCGCTTAATTTTAAGCCTGGCTCTGCATAAATCAAGCGCGGCGGTGAATACCGGTTCATCATAAGTCTCAAGCCTTGCAATTCTGCGCCGCATAATAATCTGCGGAATTATAAACCAGAGCAGCAGCGCCGCGGTTACGCACAGCCACACAATTCCGCACACAAGGAATATGTCGGCTCCTTCGCCTCCGGACGATTGGGCGGCGGACGTCAGCACGGCTCCGGCGGAATTGTCCGAGACCCTGCGGAAGGCATTAAACAAACTAAAGCTTGTCTCCGGCGCGAACGGTACCAAAAAACGCAGCGCCATAATGAGCCACAGGCAAAATCGGAACCGTGCCGGCACCTGTTTTCTTAAAATGGCGTTCAGCAGATAAACTATAACACCGAGGATAGTGCCGTACAAAGTGGCGGTAAGACACAGGCTGAACAAAAGCTTTACAAACATGGTTATTCTCCTTTAAGAATGTTTTTAAGCTCCTCGATGTCATCATGCGTCAGCTTGTTCTTCTTAATGAAGCCGGTCAGCATCATATTTACCGAACCGTTGTACATTCTCTTAACGAATGACTCCGCCTCATGGTACTTGTACTCCTCCTCATTAACAGCCGCCGTGTAGATGTTGGAGTGGAGATTGAGCTTTTCGACCGAGACTGCGCCTTTTTCCGCAAGACGTTTGATCAAGGTGTGTATGGTCTTGGGCTTCCAGTCGCTTGCCTTTGATACCTCCTCCACTATTTCAGAGCTTGTCATGCTTCCGTTTTTCCACAGCACGTTCATTACCTCGAGCTCAGAGGCAGAAATCTGCGGTATGCTGTCAGGGGTTTTCATATTATCCCTCCTTTAACAAATTGATCGAATTCGATTACTAATGTAGTCTACTTTATTATCTTACACCTGTAATCAAAATTTGTCAAGTACTTTTTTAAAATTTTTTTGATTTTCATAATAAAAAAGCCGGACAGACAAATCCGGCTTTTATTACTATGATATATTGTCGATTATCTTATACAGGATTTTGTAAAGCTTCGTAAATTCATCATCGGTGAGGCTGACGCATCCCGCCATGCTTTCCGGAATATCCAGCGCCTTATCACGCAATTCCTCGCCTTTTTCGGTAACTGTAACCAAAAGATTGCGCTCGTCGTCGTCAGAGCGGCGGCGCGTCACCAACCCCTTACTCTCAAGCTTCCGAAGCAGCGGCGTGAGTGTGCCGGAGTCCAGAAACAGGCGGTTGCCAAGCTCCTTTGACGTCACCGATCTATGCTCCCACAGAACCATCATAGCGATATACTGCGTATAGGTAAGATCAAGCTTTTCGAGCAATGGTTTATACCGCCTGATTATCTCCTTGGAACAGGCATAAAGCGGGAAGCACAGCTGATTTTCGATTTTTAACACATCATACTTCTTGTCCATACTGATTAAAGCCTACGCGGACTTCTGAGCTTCATACGCGGCTCTTACGGCTTTGGCAAGCTGATCGGCACAGGATGTAGGTCTCCTGCCGCAGGTGTTGCCTTTGAGCTTTTTTTCGATCTCGTCAACAGTCCAGCCGTCAACAAGAGTCGAGATCGCTTTCAGGTTTCCGTTGCATCCGCCAAGAAAAGAGATGTTTGTAACAATATCGCCGTTAATGTCAAGGCTTATCATCTGAGCGCAGGTGTTTTCTGTTTTGTAATTGTAACGCATTATAATACCTCCTCGATTGATTTTGTAAAATTTAATTGTGTGCAATTATTTATGTTTATATTATAACACGGGCATTTTTATTTGTCAATAGGGAATTTATAATTTTTATAAAATTAAAGCGCGGCGAATGCCGCGCTTTAAATCTAAAACTATTTTTTGGTACTGTCGGTAACAATTACTTTTACATCGTCATTACTGCCGAGAACCACCAAGCTGTATGACAGCTTGTTTTCTTTCAAAAATCCGGTAAACTTCAAATACTCGTCCCCCGTGTAATAAAGGGTGATCTCTCCAGTTGCCGGATCGATTTTTGAGCAATTTGCCAAATCGGACTCCAAAAGCTTGTTTAATACGTTCTTGTCTGTTATCTCACAGCTTATAACCGACGCCTTATCCATACTGTTCGCCTTTTGAGCGAAAGCCTCGGTCTCGCCCTTGTCGTTGCGCTTAACGCCCGGAGCCGCAGTCGCATTCGGGTCTTTTGTCTGAGACGGCGAAGCGGACGCACCGCCAGCGTTTGCGGAAGGCGACGATGTGGCAGCCGAAGCCGATGCGGAAGCCGTCGGTGAATTTGTTGCCGCCGGCGAACTTGAAGCCGTCGGTCTTGCCGTTGACGGTGCGGCAGTTGTTCTCGCGCTGCCGCCCGCAGAACCGCCGCTTGTCGTTGATGCGGCAGATGCCTGCGCAGCAGTCGGTGCGGGTGTTGTCGGAACTGAAGTAGGCGGTGTATAACTAAATGTCGGCGGCGCGGGATCATCGGGTATGACAATCGAGTCCGGAGCAACATATGTCGGCGAAGCCGCGCTGTTCGGCGAGATAGCCGGCAGAATAATATGCGGAGTCACATACGCTCTCGGAGCCGGTGTCGGCGTTGTTCTCGCCGCAGCCGTCGTTGAAGCTGTTCTGTTAGCCGTGGTTGTTGAACTTGAGATCCTTGACGAGCTTGTTGTTCCGTTGTTCAGATTGAGCCGCGAGGACGTACTCGTGCTTGTCGAGGGACGCGTCGTTGCCCTGGGAGCCGTGCTGCTTGCCGCTGAAGATCTCGCGGCGGCTTGTGCCGATGTGCCGGTCGACGGTCTCACCGTCGCTCTCGGAGCCGCAGCCCCCGGCGATGCCGCGGAAGACGGCGTTGATTTAGACTTCGCAGACGCGGTTGAATTCGGTTCATCATCGCCCACCACATATTCGTCAAGTCCACTGGAGCTTGGTCGTGCCGTAGCGCCTGCCTCGGCAATCGCAGCATTATCGGAGAAGTTATAAATCTCATCCGACGACTTCATGACCTGATAGATACCGCTGCCCGCAACTCCGATAACCAATACGGCGCTGAGTGCGGCAGGAGCCAAAACCCTCCAGTTTGCGTGCTTTATAAAATGATCCGTCTTTGTCTTGACCGTATTAAGCAGACTGCGGAAATCGATCGCGCCTGCCGGTACAATTCCTTTTTCCCTAAGCGATTTATACTCCGCTTTGACCTCAGGCGCCGCCGCTTCCAGCTTATCGCGCACCGAAGTCACCAAATTTACCGGAGGCGCAGGGACCGTACTGTTGCTCAGAACGCTTAACATATCTTTGATCTCGTCAAGCTCCATTCTGCACATTTCGCAGTCCCTGAGATGTGCCCTGACAGCCCTGTTCTCGGTCTCGTCAGTGGCGTCCGACACATAGTCGTAAAGCAGTTCCCTGCATTCGTCACAGGTCAATGTATTTGGATAATACTCATCCTCGGCGCTCATATCATTATCCGAAAGATCCGTTCCGGAATACGCCGCATATTCAGCGCTGATATCAAGACCGCCGTCTTTTAACAGTTCTGTATTGATCGGGGCAGTGTTGTCAAATCCGCTCTCGGAAATATCGCCCAAAACGCTTTTCTGAAGCTCATTATCATTAAAGCTCATTCGGTTTATGCTTTCCAAAAACCTGTCAAAGCTGCCTTCCGGGAACTTGCTTTCGCTCGGCGCGTCCGATGTTTCAGACAAAGCCGGCTCAGTTTCCGGCGCTATTGCCTCAAATTCGATAGTGTCACCGGTCTCGTGCTTTATTGCCTCAGGCTCAATCGCATCGGCTGCGGTCTCAGACTTTATCGCCTCAAACTCGATTGTATCATCGGCATCGGTCTCAGACTCAACCGCAATATGCTCGACCGTCTCAGATAACGCATTAGCGTCGGTTTCGGTCTCAGCAGCATCAAACTTGACAGTTTCAGCGAAATCATCCTCAAGATTGATTTGACGGATATCATCGGCAATACTGCCCATAACTCCGCTGTACTTATCTTTGAGCTCATTGTCTTTCTCAAAATCTGACATGGTACCCCTCCTTCCTGCAAACTTATTCATAATATAAACCGATGTCCGAAAAATACGCAGAATTTCGAAACAAATTCGGCTTACTTACGCCTTTCACTTAGTTAGACGAAATAATTCTCAAAAAGTTCCCTGTCTTTTAATAAAATTTCTCTTAAATTTTTCCTTGCTCTGCTTATGCGGGATTTAACTGTTCCCACAGAACATTCGACGATTGCCGAGATCTCATCGTAAGACAAGCCCTGTATATCTCTGAGAATGAGCGCCGTTTGATAATCGGACGGCAGCCGCGAAATCGCACGGTTTATCACATTGTGAGTCTCGCGCTGTTCATAGCGCTTTTCGGGAGAGAATTCAGTGTCGGCAACACCGTCGCCGAGCATTCCGCCTTCCCCGTCGTCAAACTTTTCGTCGATAGAATATGTAGCCGCACCGCGGGAGTTTTTCTTTAACAAATCAAGGCAGGTGTTTGTGGCAACCCGATAAACCCATGTTGAAAACTTGGATTTGAACCTGAAAGTATTAATGCTTTTGAACATCTTCAAAAACACTTCCTGCGCCATATCAGCCGCATCATCCGCGCTGCCCGCGTATCTGTATGAAACATTATAGACAATCGACCGGTACTCCATTATTATTTTTTCGAAGGAGTCAACATCGCCTTTTTGCGCTTTTCTGATAAGCTTTTGCTCGTCTGCCAAACACTCACCTCCCCGCTTTCGTATCATCTGAAAATACTACATCACTTAATAGAATATCACATTTTAAGTTGTTTGTCAAATATATTGGTCGATTTTTTATTATTTTTTGCAAATCAATTCGGAAACGTACAGGTCAACTGCGTCCCAGCCGTCCAGTTTTCCCGTTTTTATGTCCATTGAGTACTTAAGACCGCGGTCCACCATACGCATGAGCCGGTCCGCAGAGTACTTTCCGCTGTTTTCAACAGCCTTCTTTACGGCAAACAGCGGCGGCCGTCTGTCATAATACTCCATTATCTCATTCACACTCATGCCGTCCTGCTTCAATATCTTACACAAAAGCAGCTCATATACCTGATCAAGTATAACGCTTAACACCATGGTCGGCGCGGCGTTTTCCGCCTTAAGACTGCCGAGCTGCTCCATGGTCTTGCCGCCTCTGCCTTCAATTATGCTTTTGTTGAATATATCATAGACCTTAACCTCTACCGATTTGTCAACAACCGCGTCAATGTCCGCGCGTGTGACCTTGTGGCGGTTTTCACCCATGTAGGATATAAGCTTGCCGCATTCCTTGCCGAGCTTGCGCATTGACCTACCTGAACTGCGCACAAAATAACTGAGCTCCGATGCGCTTATATTCTTGTTCTCACCCCGCAAAGTGCGCTCTATCCATGCCTCAAGTTTGTTTACCGGCATGAACTCAAAATTGACAACGCCTCCGCCTGCGTCTGATTCTATAAACTTAAGCGACCCGATTTTTTTGGGGTCAAAGTCCTTTTCCCAGAAAATCAGACAAATAAAGTACGGCAAATTCAGCACGTACTCCTTAAGCCTCTTGTACTCCGCCGTCTTGAGATTGCTGAAAAGACCGCTGTTTTTCACCACAAGCATACGCCTGTCGCTCATCTGCGGCAGGACCTCCGCCGCCTGAATTATATCATTTACGGTCGTTTTGCCATCAATAATATTGTAATTAAAGGCGGAAAGATCTTCGGGGATCAGCTTTTTCTTGATAGCCTTTATGCGGCTCTCCAACATATAATCCTCCTCGCCGCAAAAGAACAGTACGCGCGGAAGATCGCCTGATTTAATTTTTTCGTTTAAAGCGTCAAGGTTCATACTCCACCTCATTATATTATCGCCGCAATATCACTTAATCAAATTGCCGTAACGGTGAAAAACGGAGTGGCCGCATTCGACCACTCCGATTTGCTCATAACATATTAATAAATAATTCTTCTTCCGCCAAGGAAACGGCTTGCATAATAATCGGAATCGATGCTTGTATATTTAACAACGTCTCCGGTATGAGGAGCGTGTATCATCATGCCGTCGCCGACATAGATACCGATATGCGAAGCATATCCGCCGTAACCAAATCCTACGAGATCACCCGGCATGAGCTGATCTCTCGTTACGGGAACGCCCTCCTTCATCTGGTCGTCTGCAACACGCGCGAGCTTGATGCCAAGCTGATTATATACGTACTGCACAAGACCGCTGCAGTCAAAACCTGACGGTGAAGTTCCGCCC
Source organism: uncultured Monoglobus sp. (assembly GCA_947624495.1). Classification (GTDB taxonomy): domain Bacteria; phylum Bacillota; class Clostridia; order Monoglobales; family Monoglobaceae; genus Monoglobus. The sequence continues at coordinate 14,265 of CANQKP010000010.1, forward strand.
CATACATACGGAATACCGAGATACTGAGCAGCCAAATCACAAACAGCCTGACCGCCTTCACTTGCCTCCGGCACCGTACCATCGTAAACCGAAATGTACTCTTCGGATACGTAACCCATTAAACCGTCATTATTATATGCTACACAAACCCAACCGGGTTCAATCCAATTCACTCTAACTCTTGAGCCGTATTGCAGAGTGGCTATAATGCCTGCATCCATTGACGCGCCCTGTCTTACGTTAAGGCTCGAAACCTGTACAACACCATAGTACTGAGCCGGTTCGTCAATATCATCAAAATCCGCATATGTAGGTACTATTATAAATGCAGAAATTGTCGTCATTACCACAAGTGCTGCAATAATCTTTCTCAAACTTTTTCTAAAGTTAAAACTCAAAACCTAAAACCTCCAAAATTTTCCGCGTATGTATACGCGTTATTATCGATCTTCACTTCCTTTCAAAGATATATTTTCAACACGTTTTATAACGCCCAAAATTATGAAAAGAATATGTAAAATACCTTCCCATTTTTTGGGACTATGTGAAGATTATACAACTTTCAGCCCGAAATGTCAATAGAAAAGCAAAATTTATTTGAAAGAACTATGCAAAAATTTGCATTATTATGCCGTTAAAACATCGTAGTTTCGGGCGTTTGCTGTAATTGTGAACAAATTGTAAACAATTTGTTTTTCCCGCAAAATATATAGATTTTTAAACACAGCATGACAACAATACGATTACGCGTATCTAAAAAATGTGTTTCATTTATGTTACAATTGTGTTTCAAATGTAAAATCAGTGTTGGCAAACACGAAAAAATATGCTATAATTTTTATATTATGGGATATTTTTGGCACTTGGGTTTATTATATACTTAAGACAGGCAATAATATCCGATCTGCATATCAAAATAAATCGCGGGGTATTTTATATGATTAAAAGCATGACGGGTTTCGGGAGAGCCGAAACGGTTTTTAACGAAATTTACGAGATAAACATTCAGATCAAGTCGGTGAACCACAGATACGCGGATTATTCCGTTAAAATGCCGCGGATATACAATTTTCTTGAGGAGTATATCAGGACTCAGCTTGCGGGCTGCATTTCTCGGGGCAAGGTTGAAGTTTATGTATCTATCAGCAAAGTTGAGGACGACAGCAAGGTCGTTAAGCTCAACAAACCGCTTGCCGAGTCATACATCAGCAGCCTGAAAGAGCTTTCGGAACTTGGCGTTAAGGATGACATTTCCATGACCACCCTTTCCGCGTTTGACGATATTTTCGATGTGGAGTACAAGGATGTTGACGAGGAAGCGATAACAGACGCCATAAATGAGGCGCTTAAGATCGCGTTGGACGGGTTTATTGCGATGCGCATAAGCGAGGGTGAGCGTTTAAAGGCAAGCATACTTGAGCATCTGAAAGTGCTTGAAGATCACATAAGCGCGGTTGAGGAACGCTCGCCGCAAACGGTTGCCGATTACAGGGACCGTCTTTATAAGCGCCTGTGCGACACCTTGTCCGAGATCGGCGCCACCGCAGACGACTCGCGGATACTGACCGAGGTAGCGATTTTTGCTGACAAGGTAGCGGTTGATGAAGAGACAGTGCGGCTCAGGAGCCACATCAATGAATTCAAAACAACTCTTGATGCCGATATTCCAATCGGCAAAAAGCTTGATTTCATCGTGCAGGAGATGAACCGCGAGACCAACACCATAGGCTCAAAGTGCAACGATATCGAGCTTTCAAAGCGCGTGGTTGACATGAAATCGGTTATTGAGAAAATTAGAGAACAGATACAAAATATTGAATAATATAAAATACATTATTTAAGGTGGACAATTATGAAGTTAATTAATGTGGGATTTGGAAACATTGTTTCCGGTTCAAGGGTGATCGCTATTGTCAGCCCCGATTCCGCGCCCATAAAGCGCATAATTCAAGAGGCAAAGGAAAACGGAATGGTTATTGACGCCACCTGCGGCAGACGTACCCGCTCAGTTATCGTGACCGACAGTGACCATATAATTCTTTCCGCAATCCAAACCGAGACAATTGCGGGACGTGCGGGTCAGAGCGGCGATGATGACAAGGATGAATAATATGACAAAAAAAGGACTTTTAATTGTTGTTTCCGGTCCGTCCGGCGTCGGCAAGGGCACTGTGCTTAAAAAGCTGCGTGCCGACAATCCCGGCATTGTGCCGTCTATATCCGCCACGACCAGAACACCCAGAAAAGAGGACAAGGAAGGTGTAACTTACTTCTTTAAAACCAAGGACGACTTTGAGCGGATGATCGAAAACGGCGAGTTTATGGAATGGGCGGTGTACAACGGGAACTACTACGGCACACCGATCAGATATGTAAACGACAACATCAGCAAGGGCAGAGACGTTCTGCTTGAGATCGATGTTCAGGGCGCGCTTAAACTTATGGAAAAATATCCGAACGCGGTGTACATTTTTATTGCGCCCGAAAGCACCGATGTTCTGCGCGAGCGTTTGAGGCGCCGCGGTTCCGAAACACCGGAGGAAATAGAAAAACGCGTGGCGGCTTCCGAATGGGAGCTTTCCCAAAAGGAAAAATACGATTATGTTGTTATAAATAAAATCGTTAAGGACGCCGCGGATGAAATATTAAATATAATAAACAATGCAAAAGGAGAGATTGATCATGATGATTAAACCGCCTATCACGGAACTTGTTGAGAAAGCGGGCAGCAGATACCTGCTGACTATCGAAACGGCAAAGCGAGCGAGGCAGCTTACCGAGGGCAAGCAGCCTTTGATCGACACGAAATCGAACAAAGAGGTTTCGATAGCCGCCGAGGAAATTTACGAGGAAAAGCTTAATTATATCCACACTCCGGATATAGGCTCGATCTAAAATAACGCGCCCGCCTTTGGCGGGCGTAATTAAACAAAGGGTGAAATTTATGCTGCTTTCAGACAAAACAATAGTACTGGGCGTAACCGGCGGGATCGCCGCCTACAAAGCCCTTGAGCTGACTTCAAGGCTGAAGAAAGCCGGCGCGGACGTTAAAGTAATAATGACAAGATCCGCAGCCGAATTTGTAACTCCGCTCAGTTTTCAGACTCTGTCGCAGAACCGTGTCGCTATAAATATGTTTGAGGAGCCAAAAGCTTGGGAGGTACGGCACATATCCCTCGCCAAGGCGGCCGACGTTATCGCGGTCGTCCCCGCGACCGCCAACTTTATCGCAAAGGCTGCAAACGGCATTGCCGACGATATGCTTACCACCACGGTGCTGGCGTCAAAGGCTCCTTTGCTCATAGCTCCGGCTATGAACACGAATATGTTCGAAAACCAGATAACGCAGGAAAACATTGAAAGACTCAAAAGCCGCGGCGCATCGTTTGTTATGCCCGACGTGGGCAGGCTCGCCTGCGGAGCTATAGGCAAGGGAAAGCTGGCGGATATTGAGCTGATTTTTGACAGCATCGCATATCTGGCGCTTAAGTCCGAGGCTGATCTTTCGGACAAAAAAATCGTAGTAAGCGCCGGGGCGACCGCCGAGCCGCTGGATCCGGTCAGGTTCCTGACCAACCGTTCCACCGGCAAAATGGGGTTTGCGATTGCCCGCGCCGCATGGCTGAGAGGAGCTGACGTCACACTCATCGCCGGCAGGCACACCTGCCCGGAACTTAATTTTGTAAAGACCGTTAACGTGACGACCGCACCGGAAATGTACAGCGCGGCGCTTGACGCCGCCAAAGACGCGGATATTATCATAATGGCAGCCGCAGTTGCGGACTACCGCCCGGCGGAAGTGAAGAAATCCAAGATAAAGAAGTCTGCCGGGGCAGAAGAAATCCGCCTTGTACGAAACCCCGATATTTTGGCTGAGCTTGGCAAAAAATATGCGGGAAGCAAGACCATTATAGGCTTTGCTATGGAAACCGAGAACCTGCTCGAAAACGCGGCTGAAAAATGCGCCAAAAAACACGCTGATTTTATTGTGGCAAACAATCTTCGAACCGAAGGAGCGGGCTTTGGAACTGACACTAATGTAGTCTCGATAATTAAAAAGGACGGCACTGTTACCGATTATCCAAAAATGGATAAATCAGCGCTCGCGGATATAATTCTCACAGAGGCGGTATCATGATAGCAAGCGTGGCATTGATCAGCAGAAGGCACATTATAGACCGTACCTTTGATTACAAAATACCTTATGATTTAGAGAAAACCGCCCTGCCGGGAATGCGGGCGGTTGTTCCTTTCGGGATTTACAATAATCCTGTTGAGGCTTTGATCGTTGAAGTATCAGACAGCAGCGAACGCATGGACCTTAAACAGATAAAATCCGTTATCGGCGAAAAACCGATATGCACAGATGAGCTGCTTGAGCTGTGCCATTGGATGCAGAGAAAATACATCTGCCCGTTCTACAGCGCGTTTAAGCTGATAGTCCCGCCGGGAATGAAGCTTATCATCAAAGAATGGATAAGCCTTGCGGAACCGGAAACAGGCGCCGAGAGCCTTAAGCTTAGCGGTTTTCAGCAAAAGACGCTTGACGCAATACGTTCTAACGGCGGAATAATCGAATTTGAGCATCTGGAAGAGGTGATCGCTTCAAGCGCGCTCCGCCGAACACTTAACGCACTGCTAGAAAAAGGACTTATACGGATATCCGAAAATGTTGACGACTCGGTAAAGGAACTGACTGTTCGCTGCGCTAAACTTAGCGTTCCGATAGACGAGGCGTATATGGCAGCGGACTTCCTGCGAAATCAACGGGCAAAGACTCAGGCGAATATGCTGCTTACTTTAGCGGACAGCGGCAAGCTGACCACGTCGGAACTGATATCTCTTTCCGATGGGAACTATTCCGCCCTCTCTGCCCTGCGCGACAAGGGATATATAGAGCTTTACAGCGAAAGGAAAATCCGAGAGGTCTACGACCCGGACAAATATGACATCAATCGGGAATACGAACCCACAGAGGAGCAAAAGCCGATCATAGAATATGTGGACAGGCTGCTTGACAGAGGCGAACATGAAAAAATTCTGATACGCGGCGTTACGGGCAGCGGAAAGACCGAGGTCTTTCTGCAAACCATACGCCGATGCCTTGAACTGGGCAAGCGCGCTATCATGCTTGTCCCGGAAATATCGCTCACGCCGCAGATGGTGGAAAGGTTTGTCAGCCGCTTCGGCAGCCGCGTGGCGGTGATACACAGCGGACTGAGCTACGGCGAGCGGTACGACCAATGGAACAAGATATCAAACAGCGAGGTCGATGTTGTTGTCGGAGCAAGAAGCGCGATATTCGCGCCGCTTAAAGATATAGGTCTGATCATACTCGACGAGGAGCATGAAAACAGCTACAAATCAGAAATTTCTCCGCGCTACCATGCGCGTGAGATCGCGGCTTTCAGAGCAGAGAAAAACGGCGCGCCGCTCATTTTGGCTTCCGCCACACCGTCTGTCGACAGCTTCTACCGCGCTTCGGATGAAGGCGGAAACGAGTACCGTTTGTTTGAGATGAATAACCGATACAACAATAACAGCCTGCCGAGTGTACGAATTGTGGATATGCGAAGCGAGATATTTGACTATCACAATATGTCGCCGATAAGCGGCAGGCTTGAGTACGAGCTGCGCGAAAACCTGAACAAAGGTGAAAAATCGATACTGTTCTTAAACAGGCGCGGCTACAACACCTTTGTTTCCTGCCGCAAGTGCGGTTACGTTATGGAGTGCAAAAATTGCAGCATCCCACTGACATATCACAAATACTCCGACACCCTGGTGTGCCATTACTGCGGATACACTGTAAAAAACATTTCAAACTGTCCCGAATGCGGCTCAAAGCACGTGAAGTTTTTCGGTACAGGGACCCAGAAAATCGAGGATGAGCTTAAGCGTCTGTTCCCCGAAGCGCGCATACTTCGCATGGACAGAGACACAACCATGACCAAGGGGAGCCACGAGCATATACTGAGCAGCTTTAAAAACGGACAGGCTGATATTCTGCTCGGAACTCAAATGGTGACCAAGGGTCTGGATTTTGCGGATGTTACTCTTGTGGGCGTGCTGGCGGCTGACTCGTCGCTGGGCGTTGACGATTTCAGGGCAAATGAACGAACTTTTTCGCTTTTGACCCAGGTATGCGGCAGGGCGGGCAGAGGCGATGTTCCCGGCAGGGCGGTCATACAGACCTACCAGCCGAAGAACTCAACGATTGAATATGCCGCAATGCATGATTATGTAAATTTTTACAAAAACGAAATCAGGTTCAGAAAACGCTTGATTTATCCGCCGTTTTGTGACATAATAAATATATTGGTATCGGGTGAGGATATCGACAGAGTGACCGCGGCTCTTGAGCTTATACACAGCTTTATCAAGACAAACGCCGAACGCGGTAATATAATTATGCTGAGCGAGCCTATGCCCGCTCCTATCGGCAGAATAAAAGGAAGCTACCGCCGCCGTGTGTTCATGAAGGTGCGTGACGCGGACAAGGCGCTTGACACTCTGCATGAGATCAACAAAATATACGGGCATGACAGCCGCACCACTCTGGTGATCGACATCAACCCGATAAACATGAGCTGAAATATAAATTTTACGGAGAGATTATTATGGCAATAAGAAACATAGTGAAGCTCGGAGACGAGATATTGACAAAAAAATGCCGCGAGGTAAAGGAGATCAACGACAGGATCATCTGTCTGCTGGACGATATGCAGGAAACTCTCAAAGAAGCCGGCGGAGTCGGTCTTGCTGCGCCGCAGGTAGGCGTGCTGCGCAGAGTCGCGATAGTTGACACCGGCGACACTGTGCTTGAGCTTATAAATCCCGAAATCCTGTACACCGAGGGCGAGCAGACCGACGCGGAGGGCTGCCTGAGCTATCCGGGAAAGTTCGGTATGGTGACAAGACCGAGAATTGTTAAGATCCGCGCCACCGACCGCAGCGGCAATGAGTACGAATACACAGGCGAGGACCTGACCGCCCGCGCGTTCTGCCATGAGATCGACCACTTAAACGGCAAATTTTTCACTGAGCTTGTGACCGAATGGGTCGAAAGTGAGGATGAATAAAGTTATTAAAAAAACTGAGGCGTTCCCGAATATGGGAACGCCTGTTTAATTCTAACCTCTAAACATAAAATATACAGCGCCGAGAATACATATAAAAGCGAACAGGTAGTTAAGCGTAAACTTCTCCTTAAGATACAGCACCGAGAAAACCGAAAACACAGTAAGGGTAATGACCTCCTGAATAATCTTAAGCTGCGCCGTGCTGTAATAGCGGCTGCCGATACGGTTTGCCGGGACCTGAAATATATATTCAAAAAACGCCAGACCCCAGCTTGTGAGTATAACAAACCAAAGCGCGGCATCCTTATGCTTTAAGTGACCGTACCAGGCAAACGTCATAAAAATATTCGAAACAGTCAGCAGCCCGATAGGACTTACCATTTTTAAAAATTCCATACTCTCTCCCTTTTGCTTATAACTCGTTTACTATTTCCTTAAACCTGTTGCCGCGCTCCTCAAAGTTTTTGAACATATCAAAGCTGGCGCAGGCGGGCGACAAAATCACAATGTCTCCCGGCTCGGCAATATCTCTCGCCTTCATGATAGCCTGCCGAAAATCATCAATTTTGTATATCGGAAGGCTGGTTTCGTCATAATTTGCGGCAGCCTTTACCGCCTTCTTGATTTTATCCGCTGTAAATCCGCACAGCACCAATTTTTTAACGTGCTCAGCCACAACAGGACCAAAGTCGTCAAACGGTATCTTTTTGTCATATCCTCCGGCGATCAGTATAACCTTTTGGGTAAACGAATTAAGTCCCGCCGTGGTTCTCGCCGGCGACGAGGCGATAGAATCGTTATAATACCTCACGCCGTCAAGCTCGCGGACAAACTCGATCCTGTGCGCCACTCCTGTAAAGCCCTTCGCGGTCCCGCGGATTATCTCATCCGGCACCAGTCCGTCAACCGCGGCTATCGCCGCCATATAATTTTCCACATTGTGCATTCCGGGGATATATATGTCGTTTATATCAAGGATCTCCCGCTCAACGGCGCCGCCGCTGAACTTTTTTATCATATTTCCGTCCAGGCAGTATCCGTCGGCAAGCTTTTCGCGCCGGCTGAAATACACGCCGTTTCCGCACTCTTTGCCAAAGCCGCGGGTCACGTCGTTGTCATAATTAAACACTGCCCGGTCGCCGGACTTCTGAAATTTAAACACAGCCCGCTTTGCGTCAACATATTCATCAAAACCGGTATGCCAATCAAGATGATTTGGGGTAACGTTGGTTACGACGGCAATATGCGGACTCTTTTTCATTGTGTGCAGCTGGAAGCTGGAAAGCTCCACTACCGCCTTATCGCCGGGCTTGATCTCCTCAACATCGCCGATGAGCGGTCTGCCGATGTTTCCTCCGAGATAACATTTATATCCTCCGCGTGTCAGCATATCGTTTATAAGACTGGTGGTTGTTGTCTTACCGTCGCTTCCCGTGACCGCAATAATATCCGCCGGACACAGCTCAAAGAACAGCTCCATTTCGGAGGTAAGTTCCGCTCCGCGCTCAATCGCCTCAAGAATTGCCGGATTGTCATAACGCACGCCGGGGGTCTTGAAAATCATTTTTATGTCGCCGCCTATCTTATCGAGATAGCCCTCGCCCAGTACCATGCGGACGCCCATTTTCTGAAGCTCGGCATAGGTTTCGCCGAGCTGTTCGGCAGTCCTTTTGTCATGCGCTGTCACCTTTGCGCCGCGTTCAATCAAAAACCTGATGAGCGGCAGGTTGCTGACGCCGATACCGATAACTGTGACCGGAAGTCCGTTTATTTTTTTGTTGAATTCCGAAACAGGATCACTCATGCAAAATCCCTCCACATTAAATTTACAAAAATTAAGGGCAGACACGATTGTCCGCCCTCAGGTTCATACGTTTTTTATTCTTCGGCAGCCTCTTCAGCGGCTTCCTCTGCCGGAGCCTCCTCTGTCTCAGCGACAGGTTCTTCCGCAGGCTCTTCCGCGGGTTCTTCTGACGGTGCTTCGGCAGCCGGTTCTTCAACAGGCGTTTCCTCGGTCGATTCAGCCGAATCAAGAATATCTCCTAATGTAAAGGATGTTTCCTCAATATAGGAATTGGGAAGAGCATCCTCTTTGGACTCGTCCGCCTGAGCATTCTCCTTGTCCTTCATCAGCGCCTTCATTGAAAGACCGATCTGTTTTGTGTTGTCGTTGATCTCAATTATCTTACAATCAACAACATCACCTATAGCCAAAACATCGGAAGGCTTGTTAATTCTTTCATTGGAAATCTGCGAAATGTGGATGAGACCGTCAACATACTCCGCAACCTCGGCAAACGCGCCGAAGGGAAGAATTCTTACGATCTTAGCCTTGATATCGTCTCCAACCTTAAGGTCCTTGACCGCCTTTACCCACGGGCTGTCCTCTTCCTTCTTAAATCCGAGAGATACCTTGCCCTTTTCTTTGTCAAAGTCCTTGATATAAACTTCAAGCTCCTGACCTACCGAAACAACCTCGGAAGGATGCTTAATTCTGTTCCAGGAAAGCTCGGAGATGTGTACAAGACCGTCCACGCCGCCGATATCAACAAACGCGCCGAAAGGCGTGATCGACTTAACGATACCCGTGTACTTCTTGCCGATCTCGGCATTCTCCCAGAACTCGGCAGCCTTCTGTTCCTTAAGCTCCCTTACAAGTGAAATTCTGTTCTTCGATCTGTCAAGCTCCTTGATATATACATCGATCTGATCGCCGACAGAAACAACGTCCGAAGGATGCGCTATGCGTATCGGAGCAAGCTCGGAAATGTGGATAAGACCGTCAACACCGCCTAAGTCCACAAACGCGCCGAAAGATGTGAGAGACTTAACGGTACCCGTGTACTTCTTGCCCTCCTCGGCTTCTGCCCAGAACGCCTCAGCCGCCTTATCGGCTTCCTCCTTGGCAACAGTTTTGATCGAGCCGACAACTCTCTGTCTGCCTCTTCTGTCAGTGTCCATCTTGATGATTTTGAACTTCTGCTCGGTGTTTAAAAGAACACCCAAGTCAGAAAGGTAGTTGATCGCGCACTCAGACGCGGGTATAAACACACGAACGCCGTTTGCGATTGTAACAACGCCGCCCTTTACAAGCTCTACAACTCTGCCTATCAATACTTCGTTGTTCTCAAAGGCAGTTTCAAGCTCCTTCATACCTTTTACCGCGTCGATCTTCTTCTTCGACAGTGTAACAACACCGTCTCTGTCACTTACGTGAACGATATAAACATCAACTTCCTCGCCAATCTTTACAAGATCGTTGATATTATCGTTCGGGTTGCTGGTCAGTTCGTCGAACGGAATGACGCCGTCATACTTGCTTCCGATATCAACCTGAACCTCGGTCGGTGTGATACCGATAACAACTCCCTTTACAACCTCACCTGATTTTAAAGGCTTGAGGGTTTCCTCCAGTGCTTCCGCAAAATTCATTTCATTTTCCGCCATGGTTAAATAGACCTCCTTGATTACCGATTCGGGCGTCGAAGCCCCTGCGGTAATACCGACTTTCATTTTATTATTTATTATATTTTCAAATTTAATAATTTTACTGTTTTTAATTTTCCGAAGCTCCGCGGCATTCTCAATAAGAACGGTGTTCGGTTGAAGCTCCCGGCAGACTTCGTACAGTCTTTTTGTGTTGGAGCTGTCCCTGCCTCCGATGACGATCATCAAGTCGACCTGACCGGCAAGCTCCGCGGCGGATTTTTGGCGTTCACCCGTCGCACTACATATTGTATCAAAAAAATCCGCATTTGTAAAATGTTTTTTTAATATTTTTTCAACTTTTTTAAATAAATTTTTCCTAATTGTGGTCTGAGCAACGACAGATATTGGCAAATCGCTCGGCTTTGATAATATTTCGTTCATATCATCCTCGTCCGCAATGACGATAGCTGAACCTCCGCACCAACCGTTTATACCGATCACTTCAGGATGAGTTTTATTGCCCACGATTACGATAGTCCGGTTTTTGTCAAAAAACTCTCTGCTCACTATGGCGTGAATTTTTTTAACAAAGGGGCAGGTGGCGTCGATCACATTCACGCCGCGCTCTTCAAAACTTTCAATATCAGCCTTGGGAACCCCGTGCGCCCTGATAATAACCGCAGAACCCGACTTTGCGCTGTCAACGCTGTCGATTGCGGCAACTCCCCTTGAGCTTAAGTTATCCGTGACGTCACGATTGTGGATAAGCTTGCCGTATGTGTAAATGCTGCCGCCTTTGCTCTCCGCTGTTTCATAGGCGATTTTAACCGCTCTGTCAACGCCGAAGCAAAATCCGGCGTGTTCGGCTATCTTTATATCCATGTACGCCTCCTACATCGGGACCTTGGAAAGCTCGGATATCTTCGGCATCAAAACGTCAAGCGTTATTCTCTGAAGCTCCGCGCTGTCGGTCTTTTTCTCAAAGTACTGCTCCAGCGAGATCGGCTTTCCTATATTAATTGTTATCTTTGAAAACGGTTTATATGTACCCTCAATGCCTATCGGCAAAATATCGGCTTTTGCCTTGACCGCCACCATAACAGCGCCCATTTTGCCCTTGCGCAGTCTGTTTTTGTGGGACCGACCGCCCTCCGGGAAGATAACTATATGACGGCTTGATTTTGTCATATTTATTGCCGCCCGAAGCGCACCAAAATCAGACTTTCCGCGTCTTATCGGAAAAGCGCCGAGCTTGCGTATCAACGCGCCGAACAACTTGTTGCGGAACAGTTCCTCCTTTGCCATAAAGCCAATTTGAAACGGCATGGCAATCCCCACAAGCGGCGGGTCATAATAACCCCTGTGGTTGGCGCAAATAATAAAACGCTCCGACTCCGGAGGAATGTTTTCGCGTCCGTTTATCTTCAGTCTGTATAACGTGTGAAAATAGCAATTGACCGCAATTCTGCCCACATCGTAAAGTGCCATAACCGCCTACCTCCGCTTGTCAGCCAATTCTAAAATAGTGTTTATAACCTGCTCTATGCTCATATCGGTTGTGTCGACCAGCACCGCATCGTCAGCCTTCCTCAGCGGCGCGAACTCGCGCTCCGAGTCATTCTTGTCCCTTGCCTTTATTTCCGCCTCAACCACAGCCGGGTCCGCCGTCTCACCCTTTGCGATAAGCTCGGCGCACCTGCGCCTTGCCCTTTCAGCCGCGTCCGCTGTAAGAAATATTTTCAGTTCCGCGTCCGGCAAAACATACGTGCCTATGTCGCGTCCGTCCATGACGACATCAGCTTTTTCCGCCAGCCTGCGCTGAAGCTCGACCAGCTTAAGGCGCACAGCCGGTATAACAGCCACGCTTGAAGCAGCCATTGACACTTTCGGCTCACGTATACGCTCGGTAACATTTTCCCCGTTTAAGTAAAATGACTGCCCGTCGTCCCCGTTTTTTATATCGATCTCAATGTCGTCTAAAATCCCGCTCACATCTCGCTCGCTTCGCGGCTCAAGTCCTGCGTCAAGCGCGGCAAGTCCGACGCTTCTATACATAGCGCCGGTGTCGATATAAATATATCCGAGCCTTTCGGCTACAGCCTTGGAGATCGTGCTTTTACCCGCTCCGGCGGGTCCGTCTACCGCAATTCTCATTCTTCCTCTCCTTTATCGGAATTTTCATCCGCCTCCATATCATTCTCCGTTTCGGCGCGGTCGGAGCCGCCTCTAACAAATCCGTTTTTGATTAGGCACTTGCTCAATCCGTCTAAACTGTCTAATATGTACTCATAATCATACCCGCTGCCCTGTGTAAATATAACGTCTGCTCCGGCATCGCCTGCGGCGCTCAGCTTTTCGGCAATATCCGTGGCGCTGTCCGTAATCAGCAGCTTTGCGCCCGCGTCCTTAAGCGCCTCTCTGATACCTTCGCGGCTGTTTAAGTTATTATACTCCCTGACGTTTATCAGCGGTATTCCGTACTCAAGAGCGGCGTCCACATCAAATTCAGCCGACGCACCCACCGGAACATACAGCTCACTTCTGTCAAACACTTCATCCGCAACAGCCCTGACGCTTACGGGGCGCGACAAAAATACCGTCGTGCCGACTGTTTTATTGATTTTTTCAGCCACCGCCGCGTATGAGTAATTAATCTCGCACTTCACTCTGCCCGGTTCCGCCGCTATGCGTGTGCCTTCGGGGACCGTCGGTCTGATTAGCTTTATAAGAGGAATTTTTAAATCGTCCGCCGCGTTGACCGCCACATGAGAGTCGCTTGCGGCAGGCGTGGTTATTATATCAATAACCGCGTTCACACGGTTTTGACGTATCATTTTAATCAGGCTTTTATAGCTCAGCTTGCCTACAAAAACATCGCCTTTGCCAAAGCCGCCCGCGTCCTTTAGTGTCGGAAAGTGGAAAACATAATCCGCTCCGAGACTGTCAAGCAGCGCGGATACCGCGGCGGCACCGCGCCCGCCGTTTGAAAGCACCAGAAGCATAGCTTACTCCGCGCTCTGTTCGGGCGCCGGCGAGGGCGCCGTGTAATACTCTGCACTGCCACTCGTATGAACTTCGGCTTCCTTTTCAACCGCGATCTTGCCTCCGCAGGTCGGACAGAAGTTAGCATC
>CANQKP010000011.1 GCA_947624495.1 uncultured Monoglobus sp.
CGGCTGCTGAAGGTCGTGTACCTTACCACGCCCGATGAGGTGGAGGATATACGTGTCGAAGGAGAATTTGACATAAGCGAAAGCAAGATAAACGGCTTTATGCTGCCCTTTAATGAGGGCGACGAGATCATCTGCGAGATGCCGGACAATGAGGAGTTTGAGCCTGTAAGGACCTACGTCTACAAAAACGACGGAGACGCGGTCTGGCTAATCGAGGACGTATTTACGCCGGAGACGGGCGCTCATTTGGTTATATCGCGGGTGATAAACGATGAGACAGAGGCTGACGCGCCTTATGACCGTATGTACATCGAGTATCTGCTTGCCAAAATCGCGCTTTATCAGCACGACTATGATACCTATTCAAGCCACATGATCCAGTACAACAATATCTACGACGAATACAAAAGAGACTACAAAACCAGAAATCCGCTGAATGACCTTGCGAGATTTAAAAATTTCTGGTAGGAGGTAAAAAATGTATATGCCTATGGCAGCTCAGAAGAGCGAAAATAAAAAGGTCGAGATCCTGAGCTTTTTCGGATATGACCAAAGAAACAAAATTGACGACAGACAGCTATCAAGGATGACCAATATGTCCTCCGACGCGGCGCCCTGTCTTGCTCCCAGAAAGCCCCGAAGGCATATAGCCGCGTTAAACGATATAACTGCCGTCACCCTCCCGGAATACGATTTCGGCGACCTTGACTCTTTTACCGGGGTCGCCGGAAGGAGGTTCTGGTACAAGGGCGTCAGGATAGACAACATGGAGCTTGCGCCCGGCGAAAAATCGATAGTGGACTTCGGCGGCTGTATATGCATATTCCCCGATAAGGTATACTACCGCTATCTTCCCGATCCTGAGACCGGAGAGGTCAAAAACGAGCTTAAGTCCATGTCAAGAAGCCTGACAGCGGGCGGACTGGGATTTTACTCCATGTATGATGATATTGACGGCAGGTACACGGCAAAAGTCCACAAGGAGGGAGTCCGGTTTGACCTTGTGTTCAAGACCGGCGACAGCGTGGTGATATCCGGCTGCTCGCACACGCCGAACAACACCTTCGTGGCGGACAGCAAAAAGAAGCACGCGACCGACACGGACATCGTAAGCGTGGTTGTGAACGAGGCAAAGGACGGCGAGATGACGCTGCTTATGCACAACAAAAGCGGCGGTTACGCTTTTTTTGAAAACACCAAGGACGGCGCACAGGTCAAAATCGAGACCTATATACCCGACATATCCTGCGCCTGCGTCCATAACAACCGTCTGTTCGGAGCGGCGGCAAACGGGGAGTTCATATACGCGTCCAAGCTGGGCGACTGCTTTAACTACTGCTCGTTCCAGGGGCTTGCGGACGACAGCTGGTACAGCGAGATAGGGACCCCCGGCGAGTTTACCGGAATAGTCAGCTACAGAACCGCGGTCGTGGCGTTCAAGCGGGAGTATATCCACCATATATACGGCGATGCGCCGGTGAACTTTTCGATCCCCAAGCAAACATATGGCGGAGCCGTTGACGGGAAGAGCATAGTCGAGGTCGGCGGAGTGCTTTATTACATGGCGGCGGACGGGTTCTATGAGTACAGCGGCGGCGAGCCTGAGAAAATCAGCGAGCCGATAAAAACACGGTTCAAGTCATGCAAAAGCGGGACCGACGGCAGAAGCTACTTTGCCTGCGCAGCCGATAAGGACGGCAAAACGTCGCTGCTTGTGTTTAACCCCGACTGCAATTTGTGGCACAGGGAAGATGATACCGAGTTCGTTGATTTCGTGCGGCACAACGACCACATCTACGGAGTGACAAAAACCGATATGTATATGCTCGGAGACGAGGACAACGAGGACAGCGAGGCGGTAAGATGGTGCGTGGTATCCAAAAAGTTCACTCTTGATGATTTTGATTTCAAGAGTACAAATGCTATCTTTATCCGTCTTGAAATGAACTCCGATACAAAAATCAGGGTAAGTTATTCCGCGGATGACGAGGACTATGTGTGCTGCGGCGAGATCGAGGGCAAAGGCTTCATGACCCACAAAATTCCGGTTCGCCTGCGCAAGTGCGACAGCTTTCGCGTCATGCTTGAAGGTGAGGGAAACGCGGTCGTCCACGATATTGAGATGATTACCTACACAGGAGGAAGAACGAATGTCAAACACATCAGATAGAAATAAGCAGATCAAGGTCGATGTTCCGCGCAGAGTTGACGGAATGGTGGGCGTTCGCGCCACACTGAGAAATATGGGTATCGACAACAGCCAAATCGGCTACAACGAGGCGAACAAGACGGTGACGCTTGGCGGCAGAGAGTTTATGAAGCCGCAGTATATTAACGAAAATGAGGGAATATCCTACTCGATGCCGTCTGATATACAAAAGAGCGTGGTGAAGTTTTACTCAAACACCAACAATCCGGTCGTAAGGGTGTCGGATGCTTACAGCCGTATAGCTGGTCAATACGGACTTTCAGCAGACGCGCTTGGTTACTCAAACGGCACCGTGACGGTGGGCGGCAGACCTCTCGACGTTCTGTATATCGACGATGACGGCAAGGCGTGGGCGTTTCAGGACGATGTGCAGGCGTCGGTCGATGATTACGTGCGCTCGCTGGGAGTTAGATCTCCGAACGACCTGCTTGAAGAATACAACAGCCGGTATTTGCCGGATATAGAGCGGCTCATGGGTTCGATCAGGAACCGCAGAGAGTTCTCGTACGACCCCGAAACCGACCCGGTGTATCAGGCGTACAGAAGCAGATACCTGCTGGACAGCAGCCGTGCGGCGCAGGACACAATGGCGTCATACGCGGGTCTTACCGGCGGCTACGCTAATTCCGCTGCGGTCACCGCGGCGGCGCTCGCACAACAGTACTACATGAGCCGGCTTTCTGATATGATACCCCAGCTGGCGCAGCAGGCGTATGAGCGGTATTCGGACAGCTACGACAACGACTTTGCGCTGCTTGAAAACATGATCGGGCTTTATGACACGGCGTACGGCAACGCCTATGCCGCGAACAACCGCACGATAAGCAACGCAAACTCGGCGGCGGCGAGCAACGTCAAGCGCGACAATGCCGCCTATGAGCGGAACAATTCGGATTTTGAGCGGTACTGGGACGAGCTTTTCAACGCCCAGGACTACAGCTGGACCGAGCGGCAGAACAGCCAGGATTATAACTGGACCGAGCAGCAGAACAGTCAGGACTACAACTGGACAGATGTGCTGAACGGGCAGCAGTCACGGTTAAACGAACTGGATATAGAAAACTCAATTAACGAGAATATCATGCAGAGCATATATGCCGGCTATTACGACAGCATACTCAAGACTCAGCTTGAGGGCGAAAGGCTCACCAACCGGCTGACGCAGGAGCGGATAAACCAGCTTTTGCTGAAAAACGCTCTTGGAATGTAAATGATTATCCCCCGACAAAAAGTCGGGGGATAGTTTTTTATTCTGAAATTATTTCGGCTTTTTCGATCACAATCGGGGTCTGTGGCATTCCCTGAGAGTTTCTCGGCACGTTCAGGAAAGCGTCGATAACATCCATGCCGTCAGTTACCTGACCGAACACCGCGTAGTTCCCGTCAAGACTCGGCTGCTCGTCATAGCAGATGTAGAACTGGCTGGTGGCGGAGTCCGGGTCGTTTGAGCGCGCCATAGCCACGCTGCCGCGCTTGTGGGGCAGTGTGTTTTGGTCAAATCCGTTCGCTGCGAACTCGCCCTTGATCGTCTTGCCGCTGCCGCCTGTGCCGTTGCCCGCGGGGTCGCCGCCCTGAGCCACAAATCCGTCCAGAACTCTGTGGAACGTAAGTCCGTCATAAAAACCGCTGCCAACAAGGTCCAGAAAGTTCTTTACGGTTTCGGGCGCGTATTCCGGCGCGCAAACTATTGTGAAGGTTCCGCCGTCGCTCATGGTGAACCTAACGCTTGGTCCGTCCTCCGGAACGACCCCGTCAAATTCCGGCGCTTTGCCGGCTGCGCTTGATGAGGACGAGCTGTTTTTTGCGCTTTCCGAGCCGGACGAGGCGCAGCCCGCCATAAGACCGACCGCCAGAACCAGCGCCGCAAGAGCGCACAGCAGTTTGATTGTTTTTTTATTCTTCATAAAGTTTCCTCCTTTGATTTCTTTAATTTTACAAAAATTCCGAAGTGTTGTCAAGACTTAATTCTAACGGGATAAAACTTACGGTTAAAGTTTTCATAAATCCAATCGTCCGAACATAGAATTAAACAGAATTTATTGCGGGAGGTGCGGATATTGGAAAACAGGGAAGCGGGAGCTAAACACACTGTTGTAATTGAGGACAGGAGCCGGATCAAGATCAACTGCGTCGAGGACGTTGAAAGCTTTAACGAGGAGAAGGTAGTGGTGTACACATCGATGGGGATCATGATAATAAACGGTTACAATTTCAAGGTCAGCCGCCTTAACGTTGAGGACGGACAGCTGGTGATCGACGGTGAGATCGACAAGCTTGAGTACACGGAAGCCGCCGGACCCGCGGAGACCGGCGGAGGATTTTTCGGCAGACTTTTTAAGTAATTTTTAAATACGGAGGATAAATATATGGAGACAATTACAGAAGCAAACGAGCTGGCATATTTTTTGTGGTCAATGCTGAGCGGCGCCCTTATGGCGGTGGTGTATGATTTTTTGCGGGCGAGGCGGCGTGAGAGGAAGGTTTCCGCGCTGTTTGTATGTATCGAGGATATTCTCTGCGCCGTATTTCTCGGCGCTCTTGCGTATGTGCTTGCCTTTCACGAGAATGCCGGAATGGTGCGCTGGTACAGTCTGTTCGGTATAGGACTGGGCGGACTGTTCTTAAAGCTGCTTTTGGGAGACAGGCTTATGAACTTGTTCAGGAAGGTTTACAGCTTGTTCGTCAGGGCGTTTTGCTTATTTGTTAAAATACTGCTGCTTCCGGTCAGGCTCGCGGCAAAGATCGTCCGCCGTCCGATTAGCGTCGTTGTTTGGCACTCACGTGAGGGTTCAAAGCAGATAAGCGACATTTTTAAAGTGGTTAAAATCAGAATTTCAAACAGGCTCAGAAAGTAGCAAAAAATAATTAAATTATTGCTAAATTTTCATTAATTTTCATTGACAAAATCTGCCCGTTATTATATAATATTTATGATGTGATAGATTGTACATATTGTATAATTTTGTATTGCAAATTTGTTGTGGCAGGTGTCATGTTATGGATAGAACAACAGCCCGGCGTTCGCCTGAGGAAAACAGAGTCAGGAGCCGCGCCGCGCGCACCATCAAAAAGACGGCGAAGGTCAAGTTCAATGTTAAGCGTCTTGTTCTGAGCGTGCTTGCTCTCGGATTTGCCGTGTATTTTTTATGCACGGTCGTGACGCAGCAGTCGACCCTCAGCCGCAAGAATGATGAGATCACCGCCTTAAACGAGCAGATCGAGGCGGCGGACCGCGAGACCGACAGGCTCCAGGAGGAGTATGACAGTGTCAGCGACCCGGAGTATTTGGAGCGTATGGCACGCGAGAAGCTGGGACTGGTTCTGCCTAACGAGCGTGTCTATATTGACTTAAGCAGCGGCAATTAATTCGGAGTATTATTAATTTTACATATATCGGGGAGCGCGCCGCTCTCGGAAGGGACTAATATAAAGTATGCAAGTTGAAGTTGGAATGGTGCTTGACGCCAGAATAACCGGGATCACATCGTTCGGGGCTTTTGCCGAGTACTCGGACGGGCAGTCCGGGCTTATTCATATTTCCGAAATTGCCACAGAATATGTTGAGGACGTTAACCAGTATCTGAAAAAAGGTCAGCGTGTCAGGGTCAAGGTCATTGCGGTTGACGGCAGCAAGGTGAGCCTGTCGCTCAAAAAGGTTGACGCTGCGGAAAGGCTGCCCGAACCCAAGTCCGGAAAAGCCGCGAAGGACAAGTCAAAAAAGAAGTCATCGCCGCCGACAAGTACAAAGCCGCCCGAAGAGTTTGAGTTTGTGAACAAGCGCGATAGGGGCGATATGAGTTTTGACGATATGCTGCAAAAGTTCAAGCAGGACAGCGACGAGAAGTTCCAGGCGCTTAAGCGCAGCAACGACAGCAAGCGGAGCGGCGGTTATAAAAGGGCGTATTAAAGCTTAAGTATCGGATATACTATACATATAAAAGTGTGGGTGATTTATTTGACAAACGCCGGTATATTCTGGATAATTGCCGCGGTGGTGTTCGGAATTATTGAGAGCGCCACTGTCGCGCTGCTGACAATTTGGTTCGCGCTGGGAGCGGTCGCGGCTGCTGTTGCCGCGCAGCTTGGCGCGTCGATTGCGGCGCAGGTGGGAACGTTCGTTTTGACGTCGGCTGTTTTTTTGTGCCTTACCCGACCGTTTCTTAAAAAGATAGCGGTCAAAAAGCCGCAGAAGACCAATGTGGACAGGTTTATCGGCGCCGAGGGTATGGTCACGGAGGCAATCGACCGCATGAGCGGTCTCGGTCAGGTCAAGGTCGGCGGTCAGATATGGTCGGCGGTGTCGGAGGACGGCAGCCCGATAGACAAAGGAAAAGTGGTAGAAGTCTTGAAAATTTCCGGAGTTAAGCTGGTAGTGAGACCCGCTGCCAAAGATTAGAAAGAAGGATCATTTTGGAGATATTTATAATTGTGCTGATCGCGCTTATTGTCATTTTGGTGGTGGCGAACATAAAAATCGTGCCTCAGGCAAAGGCGTATGTCATAGAACGGCTCGGCGCGTACAGCGCCACGTGGAGCACGGGGCTTCATGTCAAGATCCCGCTTATTGAGCGTATAGCCAACCGGGTCACGCTTAAGGAGCAGGTCGTTGACTTCCCGCCTCAGCCCGTTATAACCAAGGACAATGTAACGATGCAGATCGATACGGTCGTGTATTACCAGATCACCGACCCGAAGCTTTACACGTACGGTGTGGAGCTTCCCATGGCGGCGATAGAAAATCTTACCGCCACAACGCTTAGAAATATCATCGGCGATATGGAGCTTGACGAGAGCTTGACGTCGAGGGATGTCATAAACACAAAAATGCGTTCTATTCTTGACGAGGCGACCGACCCCTGGGGCATTAAGGTCAACCGCGTTGAGCTTAAGAATATAATTCCGCCGGCGGGAATTCGCGAGGCAATGGAGAAGCAGATGAAGGCGGAGCGAGAGCGCCGCGAGTCTATCTTAAGGGCCGAGGGCGAGAAGAAGTCCGCTATCCTTGTCGCCGAGGGCGAAAAGGAGTCGCGCATACTTTCGGCGCAGGCTGAAAAGGAGTCGCAGATACTCAAGGCGGAGGCGGACAAGGAGGCTGCTATCCGTATTGCCGAGGGTGAAGCCGAGGCGATTAGAAACGTGCAGCAGGCTACCGCGGACGGTATCAGAATGCTTAACGAGGCAATGCCTTCGGAGCAGGTTCTGACTATAAAGAGTCTTGAGGCGTTCGAGAAAGCCGCTGACGGCAGAGCCACAAAAATAATTCTCCCGTCCGATATCCAGGGCATTGCGGGACTTGCCGTGTCGCTCAAGGAAATTCTGACGGATAAGGACAATAAATAAAGCAAGTAAAGAAACAGGAGGAAGTAAGATAATATGTCGGGACATTCGAAATGGGCAACGATCAAACGTAAAAAGGGCGCCATTGACGCCAAGAGGGGAAAGATTTTCACCAAGATAGGCAGAGAGCTTATGGTGGCGGTAAAGGAAGGCGGACCGGACCCGGTCTCAAATTCCAAGCTGCGCGACGTTATTGCCAAGGCTAAAGCCAACAATATGCCTAACGATACGATCCAGAGGAGTATCAAAAAGGCAGCCGGCGAGGGCAATGGCGACAACTATATGAACATGATATACGAGGGCTACGGTCCCAGCGGTATCGCCGTAATGGTTGAGACTCTTAGCGACAACAAAAACAGAACCGCGGCTGACCTTCGCCATTACTTTGACAAAAACGGCGGGAACCTGGGTCAGAACGGCTGTGTATCGTTCATGTTCGACCACAAGGGACTTATCGTTATCGAAAAGGCTGACGGCATAGACGAGGACACCTTGATGATGGACGCTCTCGACGCCGGCGCGGAGGACTTTAATGTTGAGGATGAGTGCTATGAAATATTAACGGCTCCCGAAACTCTCGGAAGCACCCGCGAGGCTCTTGAGCAGAAGGGTTACACGTTCGCTCAGGCGGAGGTGAATTACATACCTCAGACTACGACCGAGCTTACAAATCCCGATGATGTGGCAAAAATGGAAAAGCTGATCGATATGCTTGAGGAAAATGACGATGTTCAGAACGTTTACCACAACTGGGATATGCCGGATGAGGATTAGTTGAAATTTGCGACCGCGGTAATACAGGGAGACGGCTCTTTGTTTTCTGCGGTCTTGTTTTTTAAGTCTTAACCATGAATGAAGTGATGTCCGAGCGGTCGGTTATATAAAATTTGATAAACGGAGGAATGAATATGAGAGGAAAATTTGACAGTTCAAAGGGAAGCGTAAAGATAGCCAACAGCGTTATCGCCAAAATCGCGGGTTATGCCGCCACAAACTGCTACGGCGTTGTGGGTATGTCCATAAAGAGCAGCAAGGACGGGATCGCCCGTCTGCTTAAGCGCGACCAGATGGACCGCGGCGTTAAGATAAAGCTGGCTGACAAGGGGGTTGAGATCGCGCTGTATATCATAGCGGAATACGGAACCAACATAAGCACGATAGGCGAGCTTATCAGAAACAGCGTTAAGTATAACGTGGAGCAGATGACCGGTATCAACGTGCTTGCGGTCGATGTAAATGTGGAAGGTATCCGTGTGGATTAACGCGGCATAAGGAGAAAACTATGGATAACAATATAATCAAAACGATAAGCGGCAGCGATTTACGGCTTATGATCATGTCAGCGGCGAATAACATTTTGAACCTTTCAGACGAGGTCAACGATATGAATGTTTTTCCGGTGCCGGACGGCGATACCGGAACCAATATGAGCCTGACGTTCAGCGCCGCCGCCGAAAGCGTGCATGGATTGGATGAAAACGCTTCGCTTAAGCAGATATTAAGCGCACTGGAAAAAGCCGCGCTCCGCGGCGCAAGGGGAAATTCCGGAGTCATACTTTCCCAAATACTGCGCGGAATAAGGCAGGGAGCCGACGGAGCGGACGTGATAGACACAGCTGTTATAAAGCGCATGACCTGCTCCGCGAGGGACACGGCTTACCGTGCCGTTATGAAGCCTACCGAGGGTACGATACTCACGGTCATACGTGAAATGGCTGAATTTGCCGATCAGCATTTTCCGGAATATGAGGATGTGCGCGAATTTTTGAAATCTATCCTGGCTGCCGGACATGAGAGTCTTGAGCGCACTCCGGAAATTCTGCCGGTACTCAAGCAGGCGGGCGTCGTGGACGCAGGCGGCTGCGGTGTTATTACGCTTCTGGAAGGGGCGGTGGCAGCTCTTGAGACCGGTCGGGCGGTTGAACTGAGCGGCGATAAAAAGCCCGCCGCGGCTAAGGCGGCAGAAAAAGAGGATATCGATACAGCCAATATAAAATACAGCTACTGCACCGAGTTTTTGATAAACAAGAGCGCGGCGAGAAGCGTTACCCAGTTCAAGGCGTCTATCAAGCCGAAGGGCGACTGTATGCTGGTTATTGATGATGACGAGATAGTTAAGGTCCATATACACACAAATCATCCGGGCTTTGTGATCGAGCAGGCGCTTAAGCTGGGCGAACTCACAAACCTTAAGATCGACAACATGAAGTATCAGCATAACGAGATAATCGGCTCGGAGCTTAAGCCGGAGCAGGCTCCGCCCAAGAAGTACGGGTTTGTCGCTGTTTGCAGCGGCAGCGGTATGGACGAGCTGTTCAGGAGCCTTGACTGCGATGTTATCGTCGAGGGCGGTCAGACCATGAACCCAAGCACCCAGGAGCTGCTTGACGCGGCTCAGAGCGTGAACGCCGAGAACATATTTATATTGCCCAACAACAAGAACATAATAATGGCGGCGGAGCAGGTGGACGGACTCACCGACAAGAACGTTACGGTCATACCGACCCGAAGTATGCCGCAGGGAATAACCGCGCTGGCTTCTTTTGATGAAGGCTGCGGACCGGATGAGAACGCCGCGGCTATGACCGAGTGCGCCGAGATGGTCAAGTGCGGTCAGATAACGTACGCCGCGCGTGACTCCGAGGCGGACGGGCTGGATATTTCTGAAGGCGACGTTATGGGAGTGATCGAAGGTAAGGTCGCTGTCTGTGACAAGGACGCCGAGACGGTGTTCTTCGCCACAGCGGATATGATTATTGACGATGATTGCGGCGTCGTTTCGGTGTACTACGGAATTGACGCGGATAAGGATGAGGCGGAGAGGCTTGCCGGAAAGCTCAAAAAGCAGTATCCCGACCTTGACGTTAATCTTAACTATGGCGGTCAGAGCGTGTATTTTTATATAATCTCCGCCGAGTAAACAGTTATGAAATTAAACGATAACATACAATACTTAAAAGGAATAGGTGAAAAAAGAGCCGAGTTGTTTCATAAACTCGGCATTTTCACAGTGGGCGACCTTTTGTACCACCTGCCGCGGGGGTTTGAGGACCGCACAAATATTCGAAACATCTGCGATCTGGTCGACGGTGAAACCGTTTGCGTCAGGGGAATACTGGCGTCCGGACTGCGTAAGTTCCGTGCGCGGCGCGGTGGCTGGGTGGTGCAGACCACACTGTCGGACGGCACGGGAGTAATGCGGCTCACGTGGTTCAACGCGACATATATAGACAAAAGCCTTTCGGACCCGGAGGCTGAGTATATGTTTTACGGCAAGGTGTCATACCGTACAATGACGGCGGAAATGGTCAACCCTATAATCGAAAAGCTGGAGAACGAGGGCGAAAAAGCCAAAAAAATGGGAATGATCGTGCCGATATATCCGGCGACCGCAGGACTTAACCAGCGAAGCATACGCGACGCGGTAAAGAGGGCGCTTGACGGGCTTGACGACCGCTTTTGCGAAATACTTCCGGAAAGCGTCAGATCGCGCAACGGCTTGATCGGGATAAACGACGCGATAAGGCGAGTGCATGATCCCGCTGACTATGATGAGTTTTACGAAGCGCGCCGCAGACTGGTGTTTGAGGAATTTTTAAAGCTCCAGCTCGGCGTTTCCTCGGTCAAAAGCGTCAAAAAGTCCCGCAGGGCGGTTGTGATCGGGGACGTGAAGTGCATAGCCGAGTTTGCCCGCGGGCTTAATTTTGACTTGACAAACGCCCAAAAAAGAGTGATCAATGAGATCTCAGCCGACCTTAAGAGCGGAGTTCCGATGAACCGGCTGGTTCAGGGCGACGTCGGCTCCGGCAAGACAATAGTGGCGGCTGCGGCAATGTTCGCGGTCGCAAGGTGCGGCTGTCAGTCGGCGATGATGGCACCGACCGAGATCCTTGCGGAGCAGCATTACAAAACCTTAAAAAAATACTTTGACCCGTGGGGAATAAAGGTTGCGTTTTTGAGCGGCGGTCAGAGCGCAAAGGAGCGCGCCGCGAATACAGAGGTTATCGAAAGCGGCGCTGCGGCGGTCGTCGTTGGGACCCACGCGGTCATTACGGACAAGGTAAACTTCAAAAACCTGGCGCTCTCGATAACCGATGAGCAGCACCGCTTCGGTGTTGGTCAGCGCAGCAAGCTGATAAACAAGGGAATGAATGTTCACACTTTGGTAATGACGGCGACGCCGATACCGAGAACGCTCTCACTGGTGATATACGGGGATCTGGATATTTCGATTATAGATGAGCTTCCGCCCGGCAGAAAGCCTGTCAGGACAGTCGCGCTTGCCGAAGCGCAGCGCGCAAGGCTGTATGATTTTGTGCTGAGAGAGCTTGACCGGGGCAGACAGGCATATTTCGTATGCGCCCTTGTGGAAGACTCCGAGACAGTCGAGGCAAAGGCGGCGTCCGAATATGTTAAAAAGCTGAGCGCGGGCGTGCTTCGCGGCAGGAATGTGGGTCTGCTCCACGGCAGAATGAAGACCGCCGAGAAGGAGGATGTAATGCGCAGGTTCGCCGCCGGCGAGATCGAGGCTCTCGTCGCCACCACCGTGATAGAGGTGGGAGTTGACGTTCCGAACGCGACAATAATGGTTATCGAAAACGCCGAGCGCTTCGGTCTGGCGCAGCTCCACCAGCTCAGAGGAAGAGTGGGCAGGGGCGCAGATCAGGCGTACTGCGTGATGTTCGGCAACGCAAAGAGCGGCGTCGCCAAGGAGCGCATGAAAGTCATGTGCGAGACAAACGACGGATTTAAAATTTCCGAAAAGGATTTGGAGCTTCGGGGTCCGGGCGAGTTTTTCGGCACACGCCAGCACGGTCTGC
Organism: uncultured Monoglobus sp.; assembly: GCA_947624495.1. Lineage (GTDB taxonomy): Bacteria > Bacillota > Clostridia > Monoglobales > Monoglobaceae > Monoglobus. The sequence goes on from CANQKP010000011.1 coordinate 12,367, forward strand.
CCGAAATGAAGATCGGCAACTTTTTCACCGATATGGATATCTTAAAGGAGACACAGACCGAAGCCGCAAGGATAATAAAATCCGACCCGTTCCTTTCCGCGCCGGAACATAGGCTGCTGCTTGACAGCATAACCGAAACCTTTGCCAAAGCCGGCGATATTTTGAATTAAGTTATTGACAAACACGTGTACACGTGTTATAATAACTATAAGGAGCGAGAAACTATGAAGGATAAAGAGTTATTAAAGCTGCTTATAAAAAACGGATGGGAATTAAAACGTGTTCAGGGAAGCCATCATGTTTTACGAAAGAAAACGGATAAAGGAGAACAAATTGAAGTTATTGCGGTTCATGGAAAAGATATGCCGCCCGGTTTGCTCAATGTTATCCTAAAGAAAACCGGATTAAAATAGTTAGGAGGAATTAATATGCTGCTTGTGTATCCTGCAATTTTTCATAAAGAGGACGGGGCGTTTTGGGTTGAATTTCCCGATTTGGACGGATGTCATACCTATGGAGAAACAATTCCCGAAACTATGAAATGTGCTCAGGAGGCAATGGGATTATATTTGAATGAATTACTCGAAGCAAAAACGTCTCTTCCGAAGCCTTCGGATCTGTCTGAAATACAATGCGGCGAAAATTCATTTGTTAACCTTGTTTCTTGTGATATTGATGCATATATTCAATCTTCAAAGGCGATAAAGAAAACACTTACAATTCCGGGCTGGCTCAATGAGCTTGCAATCCAAAACAATATTAATTTTAGCCGTGCTCTTCAGGAAGTTTTGCTTGAGCGCCTTCACATCGTTAACAAATAAAATTAACAAGACAGCGGTTCCCCGCTCCCAGTTCGTAGAAAAACTCCTCGCAGTCACATCCGGGCGGGTTTTCTCCACCTTTTGGGTGGAACGAATTAGAGAACTTTATTCCTTAAAACCACTGAAAATACGCAGTTTGTGCGAGCTAAAAATAGCCTCTTTGCCGTCCGGGCGTGGCATGACGGAACCGGGTCCGGCGATTATTTCAGAGCTATTTTTAGCTCGCAGCTTTATTATAGCTATTTTTTTATGAATATTCCGTATACTCAATCAAATCAGAAATTTCACAGTTCAGGCACTCACATATTTTATTAAGAATATAACTGTCATATCTGATTACTTTATTTTTATAATATTTATCAATAACGTGATACTGTATATTGGTGCGTTTGGCAAGTTCATATCTGCTTATGCCAATACGGTTCAGCGTTTTATCTAAAATCAGTTTTACCGACACTGTTTTCACCTCGTATATACTTTATAGTATATCTATTTGGTTGACAATTCACTTATTTAAGTATATACTTATATAGATATATAGAGCGAGGTAAAAGAAAAAATAAGATAATCTATAATTTAGCGCTTCTGGAAAATAAATAATTGTTGAAATAATTTTTTTATTATGATAAAATCAATATGTATATCAGTAATTATCATATTTTTACAGAGGGATAAAATGGATAAAAAAGAGCTTATTAAACGTTACATATTGTTGATTATCGGACTGTTTCTGGCTGCGGTTGGAGTCGCGTTCACGCGGCACGGCGAGCTTGGTGTGTCGCCTATTTCATCGGTGCCGAATGTGCTGAGCTATAAATTCACGTTTTTTACTATGGGAACATGGCTTATAGTTTGGAACTGCGTCCTTATTGTCGGGCAGATAGCAATCCTCAGGCGGAAATTTAAGCCTGTCGAGTTTTTACAGGTCCCGCTGTCGTTCCTTTTCGGGTATTTTACCGACTTCGGGCTGTGGTGCGTGTCATTTATTCCGGCTGAGGCGTATCCCGTGCGTCTGCTTATGGTGGTGATCGGCGTAGTGGTTTTGGGGCTTGGAATTTCGCTCGCGTTCATCGCCGGCGTTATTATGAACTCCGGCGAGGCGTTTGTGAAAGCCGTCGCGGACACAACCGGATTTGAGTTCGGGAACGTCAAGATAGGATTTGATATTTTCTGCGTGGTCTCGGCGGTGATACTCTCGCTGATATTCTTTAACTTTAGAATTGTAGGCGCGCGGGAGGGAACTGTCATATCCGCGCTGTTTACCGGCGTTGTCGTTAAATTTTTTAACAAGAGGCTTAAAAAGCCGCTTGAAAAAATATTGTAAAAAATGCTATAAAAAATGCTATGCTTAATGCATAGCATTTTTCGTGTTCAGTTTTAAAATCCGTCTGCTCCCTGCATCCTCGCTTCGGCAATGCGGTAGTCATCCATAAGCCGCACACAGCCGTCCACATCGGTCTTGCCTCGGAACATACTGTCCAGCGCTGTCAGAACATCCTCGGCGCTGTAGCCAATGATCCTTGAAGCGGCTGTCGAGACTCGTTCATTTTCGGCGACAGAGTCCGCAGCGTCAGTTACCATTTCCGACTGGATGTTGGATTTCTGACCTTTAAAGCAGCTTACGGTCGAAATACCGTCAAATGCCGCGTTGTAGTTATCGTCGTCGGCGCAGAATGACAGGAAATCCAGCGCGGCATCAAGATTGCCGCTGTTTTTGTTGACCATCATCATGTTAAGATTCCCGCCCTCGTATGTGCCTCCTTCGGTCGTGTTCAGGAAAACGGGCATCAGAGCAAAATCGTCTATCGAATACTTGTTTCCGGCATCAAAGTCCGTGTAGAACCATGTGTCCCAGATGAACGTCATGACTGCGTTGCCCGAACCCAAAATGCCGCTTATGTCGGAGTACCCCTCGTTTAAATAATTCGAACCGAACCAGCCTTTTTCCGCCGCGCCCGATATCCACTCGACCATATTCCTTACGTCCGGAATGTCCGAGTATGCGATCTCGTTTTTGTTGATTTTTTCAAGCAGCTCCGGGTCGTCCGCAAATATCGGGTCAAGACCGAACTGTGCCATCCACGAGCAGCCGTCGGCGGGCCAGCAGATCGGGGTCCTGCCCGTGTCGGAAAGCGCCTGGCACAAAACGTCAAACTCGGTTTGTGTTGCCGCCGGTTTCAGTCCGAGGCTGTCCAGTATAGTCTTGTTGTAGTAGCATCCCGAAACCGAGCTTTCCCAAAACGGCAGCCCCAGGAGATTGCCGCTGCTGTCAAGACAGTATGCCAGGGCGCCGTCCGTCAGATCGGACACCCAGCTTTCATCGTTTAAGTAGTAAAAATTGTCCTCAATATTAAAGCGGTTTAGGTCCGCGTTATGAAAGTGCAGAAATATGTCCGGAGTATCGCCGCTTTCAAATTTTTCCGCTGCTACCATTTCGTAATCGTCGTCCTCGATTGAGATGATGTCGAGCTTGTTGCCGGTGGATTTTTGATACAAATCAAAAATGCGAGTCATATAGCTTTTATTAAGGTCGGTCGTCTTGCCCATGAGCGTCAGTGTGACGTTTCCGGAATTGTTCGACGTCCGCGTAAAACCGCTGCATGAAGCAAGCATAACGACCGCGGTGATTATTGCAAGCGCGGATAAACATTTCTTTTTCATCGGTTGTCTCCTCCTTTGTTTTCGGCGTCGGGTCCGCTGCGCTTGACAAGCTTTGAAACTAATTCTCTTGCCGCGGACATATCTATCGGCTTTGAAAGATGCCCGTCCATACCGGAGTCCAAAGCGTCCCGCACATCCTCGGCAAACGTGTTGGCGGTCATAGCCGCGATAGGTATCGTTTTCGCTTCGGGATGCGAGGATGCGCGTATCGCTCCGGTCGCCTCGTATCCGTTCATGACCGGCATTTGAACGTCCATAAGTATCATGTCAAAATGACCCGGTTCGGAGCTTTCGAACATATCAACGGCTTGTTTTCCGTTCGATGCGACAACGCAGTCGGCGCCCTCCATTTTAAGCATTTCGGTCAGTATCTCGGCGTTAAGCTCGTTATCTTCCGCCACCAGGAACAGGAGCCCCTTCATTATTCCTGCTTCGGATTCGGCGTCCTGCTTTTTGACATCATCGTCCGGCGTATAAAGCGGTTTGATAGTGTGCCAGAAAGTCGAGGTGAAAAACGGTTTCGGCATAAACGCGTTTATGCCCGCCGCTCTTGCCTCGGTCTCGATCTCGCTCCAGTCGTATGAGGTCAGCACAAGTATCGGCACTTCATGTCCGACTTTGTCTCTGATAAGACGGGCGGTTTGAATTCCGTCGGGTTCAGGCATCTTCCAGTCGAGCAGGATCACGTCAAAATCATTGCCGTGCCTGTGCGCGTCAATTATGGCGTTTATTGCCGCGGTCCCGTCGGTCGCGTACTCGACTTCAACGCCCGTATCGCTCATCATTTCCTTAACGTGGGTGCAAACATCCTCTTCGTCGTCCACCACGAATATCCGCTTAACTTTACGGCTGAACCATAAGTCCGACTCATCCTCTTCCGGAACGGTAAATATAAGCTCCACAGTGAATGTGCTGCCCTTGCCCGGCGCGCTCTCAACGCTGATAATGCCGCCCATGAGGTCAACGAGGTTTTTGGTGATCGCCATACCAAGACCCGTACCCTGTATCTTGTTGGTGACGGAGCTTATCTCTCTGCTGAACGGCGAGAAAATCTTTTTTTGGAACTCCTCGCTCATGCCTATGCCGTTATCACGCACCACAAACCTCAGCTTGACAAACTGTTGGGCAGGGCGCGAAAGCTCGCTTACGGTCATGTCTATCTTTCCGCCGTCCGGCGTGTATTTGACGGCGTTTGACAAAAGGTTTATCAAAATCTGATTAAGGCGCAGCTTATCGCCGACCAGCTGCTCCGGCGGGGTTCCGTTCACAAAGATCTTAAATTCCTGCTGCTTCGCTTTCGCCTGAGGCATTAGGATTATGTTCAGTTCCTCCAAAAGCTCCGGCAGGCTGAAATGATCAACGTTAAGCGAGGTCTTGCCGCTTTCTATCTTGCTCATATCCAGCACATCGTTGATCAGGCTGAGTAAGTGGTGGCTGGACGCCGTTATCTTGCGGGTGTACTCCCGAACCTTGTCGGGGTTTTCGGCGTCCTTTTCAAGCAGGACCGAAAATCCCACTATGGCGTTCATGGGAGTGCGTATATCGTGGGACATATTCGAAAGGAAATTGCTCTTCGCTTCGTTCGCGCTGGTCGCCGCGTTCAGAGCCTCCCGCATTTTCTGATTCATCTGCTGTTCAAGGGTGCGGTCGGACATAACGATAATATATTTCTTAATATCCCGAATTACCATGTTGTAGACCGTCATTCTGTACCAGCGGCGCTCGCCGGTGTGCTGATGCACATATTCATATTCCCAGTTTTTGTTGCCCTCAAGCGGGATCTTCGCAAACTCTTCTTTGGGGATTACTACATTTCCGCCGGGCGAACACTTTTCCAGCACCTTTATATTGTCTCTCGCTTCGCTGACCGGAATTCCCAGCAGTCTTTCTATATTCGGGCTTATATAATCAACATTATGGTTTTCGGAGTCAAGCATTATAAATATATCGTCAACACTGTTTGACAGCACATCAAATATACGCTCGCGGTATTGCAGCTCTGTCTCGCTCTTGCGTGACTGCTTGCGGCTGCGCAGCAGAAGAAGCGTAAAAAGCGCGGCGCCGAGCAGCAGGAATATTATAACCAGAACGTTCATGGTTATTTTCTGGACCGAAAGAAATCCGGCGCTTACCACGTTCTGCGGAACGGCGCTCAGGAGGATATATCCCTGATATCCAACCGGCTGATATTGTATGCAGTAGTCAACGTCCCCGATCTTGCACTGAAGCAGTCCCGCCGAGCCGTTTTCCCAGTCGTTTTTTATCCGCGCAAGGTCGCTTTCATCAAGATCCGCCGCGGCGTTTAAGTATGTAAGATAGTTCCCGAAAACGTTTCCGCCGGTTTGGGTCGAGATAAGCACCCTGCCGTCGTTGTGTATAACAAAGCATTTTGCCTTTCCGGAAAACGAGTCAACGTTCAGCGAGTTTGCCATATCAGCGTTCGTGTAGCTTATCGCTATCGCGTCAAACCCGAAGCCGTTGTATTCCGCGTGCGGAACCGGAACGGCAAAAACAATGATCTCCTGCCCGTCCGAAAGCGTTTCGCCCGCCATGACAGGCTCGCCCTGCAGCGTAAGGATGTCCCAGTCTTTGCCAAGGTCCATGCTGCCCGCGGTCCCGTCCGCCGTTACGCATTTTCCGTCGGCTGATATAAAGTAAAATTCGGAAAAGCCCCAGTATTCCCTCTCTCTTGAGATAAACTCCGGCACGGTACTCTCATCCGCGCCGTTTAAAGCCGCGCTGTCGCTCCAGCTGTACAATATCCCCCAGTTTCGCTCAACAAAGGCGCCGAAGGAGCGGTTGACCTGTCCGTAAACCTCGGAAAGGTGATCGGTGCTGTCCTCATAAATTTTCCGGGATATGAAGTTAAAGTAGAAAATTCCAATCAAAATGGCAGCGATAACGACTAAGCACACCAAAGCCGATGCGGTTAATTTTCCGAACCATTTTTTCTTATACATAACAATGCTCCTTAAAGATACATTTGTGCAGATAATTTATCTATTATATTCTACCATATCAAGAGAAAAAAGTCAATCGGAAATGAAAAATCGGCGTGCGGTTCTGATTTTTAAGAAAAACACGCCCAAGGCGGTTCTGTACCCGGGCGATGTTCTTGCGTATTCAATTTGTTCAGCCGGTGTTTTAATCCGAGTGGTTGATGACCAGCACATCGTGGAGACGGATCACGGTGTCTCCGTTGGGTATAAGGATCTTTCCGGCGCGGTTTATCATGATTATCAGTCTGTCGTCTGTGTTGGGCAGCTTGCGGATAGGTTTGTCTATCCACTTGCTTCCTTCTCTTATTGTCTTTTCCGAAAGGCGTATGCCTTCGATATCTCCGGGGGATTTGGCGCTGAGAACCACGTAATCGCCCAGTTTGACCTTTGTTGAGCCGTTGGGTACAATACGCTCATCTCCCCGCTGTATAAGCACCAGTATGGTTTCGGGCGGGTTTATTATGTCCTTGACCTCTTTTCCGGTCCACGGGTGATCCTCGGTCATCCTGAAACGTATGAACTGCACCGGGACCTCGTCCGAGTAGTCGTTAAAGGTTTTCATAACATCCTCGTTTTCATCTATCATATTAAGTTTTTTCGCAAACGGCGCAAGCAGACCGCCCTGCACAAGAATTGAGAACAGAACAACGCAGAAAACAATGTGAAATACGTCATACGCGCTGTCGCTCAGCATGACCATTACCGCAAACACGATCGACGCCGCGCCGCGCAGCCCCGACCATGATACCATAAGCATCTGCCTGAGCTTGCTCCTAAATGGCGTCAGCAAAACGAATACCGCTACCGGACGTGCAATGAATGTCATAAAAAGCGCGATCGCTATCGATGTGGGCAGGACCTGCGGGATCCTGGACGGGTGCGACACGAGTCCGAGCAGGAAGAATATGCACATCTGCATTATGCCCGTTATGCCGTCAAAAAACGGAACAAGGCTGCGCTTGTTTTTTATTCCGGCATTACCTAAAACTATTCCCACAATGTAAGCGGACAGAAATCCGTTGCCGTGAACGATCTCCGGCAGAGCGAACGAGAGTATTACCACCGCGAACATGAAAACGTTGTCAAAGCCGGGCGCGCTGAAGCGGATGCGCTTTAGTATCCAAGCCGACGCGGCGGCGATAAGTATGCCCGCCAGTCCGCCGTAAAACAGCTGGGCGAAAACAGTGTATAAAACCGTGCCGGCGCCGCCCTCGCCCGCCTTGACCGAGAGCAGAACAGCCGTCAGCATATACGCGAACGGGTCGTTGCTGCCGCTCTCTATCTCAAGCATTGACGCGGTGTTGTATTTAAGATTGAGCCGCTTTGAGCGCAGGACCGAAAATACGGACGCGGCGTCGGTGGAGCTGATCACGGCGCCGATAAGCAGCGCGTCAATGAGCGGCATATGCAGTGCGAGCATACAAAACGCGCCCACCAGACCGCAGGTCATAATAACGCCGACAGACGACAGCAGTATCGACTGCACCGCGATAGGCTTTGCCGCCTCGATATTGGTGCCGAAACCGCCGTAAAACATGATGAATGCCAGCGCGGTGCTGCAAATCTCTTCCGCGAACTCGTAATTGTCAAAATGTATTTTAATAAGCCCGTCGCCGCTAAACAGCATTCCCAGCAGAATGAAGGCAAGCAGCGCCGGAACGCCGAGCCTGCCCGAAAGTCTGTGTAAAAATATACTGGCAAACATGACGATTGCCGCAAGCAAAAGATATGTATACATTATTTTCTCCGTTTCGGTCAAATTTCTTAAAATAATTATAGCATATTTCGGTCGGGCGGTCAATCAAAGATTTTGCCGAATAAGGTTTTTTGAGAGAAAAAACCGCGCGGGGCTTTAAAAATTCCGCACGGTTAAATTCAGCAGTTATTCATTTTTTTTGATTACTTCTATAGTACGCAAATAAGCTTTCAGAATATCCTCAAGATATGAGGTGCATCCCGGCGGGACTTTTGATAAAAGTGCAACGCAAGGAGTGCTTGCATTGCTCAGGTTTTCTTTTCCAAGCAGAAGATGATCCGCCGACAAGTTGAACTCTGTGCAAATTTTATACAGAGTTTCAGCGGACATCCCCTTGCTCCCGTTTTCTATTTCGGCAAGGAACTGCCATGAAATATCAGCTTTTTCAGCGAATTCTTCACGCGTCATGCCGAAATATTCGCGCTGTTTCCGAAGCCTTTTGCCTATTATGGCTTTATCAAGCATATCAATCTCACCCCATTATTATTTTATCGCTTGACATATTTTGCAACATATGCTATAGTAAGTTTATAAGCTGTCAGCTTATTTTACTACTATAGTTTAATTGTAATGAGATCAGCTTCATATAATATTTTATGAATTATATGAAATTTTATTTAGCTTGGTGAGTGTGAACTTCACACTATAGTATATCGGTATAATGAGTTGGATTTTAATGCGAATTTATTATTCAATTTGTTATACCGATAGTATTATATTATTAAGTTTGAAGGAATAAAGTATAAAAATATATTAATTAACGGAGGAATTATTATGCAAAGACAAAGATTGCTTTCTTTGATGCTATCGGTCCTGATGCTTTTTTCATCACTGACATTTCCGGTATTTGCAGAGAGCGCAGATTGTGTTTGGGATGTGACCGACCCTACGATCTCAAAATCGATTATGGGTGAATTTGATCCGTCACCGCAGACAGTAGGCGCACTCACGGTCGACCCATTGCCGGTCTGGACCGAGAAAAAGGTCGCGAATGCTGCCGGAAAAGAAGACAGTTATCTTGACCAACATGACACATGGTCAAGCGACACGAAAAGCCTCGGCACGGCAAGCCAAAATCCGCGTACATTCGGGGATGTTGACGAAAACGGACAGTTTTTGTTCAGCAGCGGAGCGAACAATCCGCCGGACGTCGGAACCGCCATTAAGATAAACGTGTCGCAGCGCGGCGGCTTGTCCGTTACCATGACGATAAACGCCGGAAAAGAGGCGATACTGCTTGCGGTGAAGGACGACGCGGTTTCCGATTTGCTGACCGGTGCCGAAAACAAAAAGCCGGAGAAAAAAGGCGACTATACATACACGGTAAGCGCCGAGCCGGGCGTTGATTACTATGCGTTCGTGGCAGGTTCAAAGGCGACGTTTAAAAAGGTTGAGTTCACTGCTGAGGCATCCGAGCCAACGCCCGAACCGACATCTGCACCCTCAGAACCCACCGCGGAGCCGACATCTGTACCCGCACTGCCGACTACTGCGCCCACGACAGTGCCGACATCTGCGCCGATGCTGCCCACGCCCACGCCGACAATACCGTCCGGAGAGACATCAAACCGGTCGAGCTGGGACTTCAACTCGATGACTGTCGGAACAAAATATTCGCCGAATGACACTATTGCCAATAAAAACGGCGAAAATCTGATAATGGTCTGCAATTCAGGCACGGTAAGCCCGTCTATCGCTCAGCGCGCTGAAGGCGATAATTATTTGCTGTTCGACGACCGCGGCAACAGGCAGGACGGTTTTGCGTATGATCCCGCCGCTCCGATTGACGCCGACATCGTGACGGCTGAAGTGGATTTTAAGTGCGACGTCGGAAAAGATGTGGTCTTTATAAGATTTTTTGACAATGTAAATGCGAATCCTGACAACACATACTCTTCCCCTGACGGCAGAGTGTTCGAGATCAAATCAGGCAATGACGGCAATCTGGTGCTTACCGATTATTTCTCGCAGGGTACACAGATGACGAGCGACGGCAGCGACTACAAAGGACTTGACAAAACACTTGAAAAATTTTCGTATACAGATGACACATGGTTCGGATTAAAGCTTGAATATGTGAAGAAAGACGGAACCGTTAATGTATACGCAAAGCACGAAAACGAAGATTATAATTTGCTGGACACGATCACTTTAGGAGCAAACAACAGTAAAGGCAGCGTTCCGGCTCTCACGCCGACATCGGTCGCCTGCGCCACGCGCGGATCGGCAGCAACGTTAATGGGTGTTGATAATATTGTTATCGAACGTTTAAATTATGTTACCGAACCAACGCCCGAACCGACATCTGCGCCCTCAGAACCCACCGCAGAACCGACATCTGCTCCAGCACTGCCGACTGCGACGCCCACCGCGGAACCGACGGGAACGGCTTATGTTTGGGATGTGACCGACCCTACGATCTCAAAATCGATTATGGGTGAATTTGATCCGTCACCGCAGACAGTAGGCGCACTCACGGTCGATCCTTTGCCGGTCTGGACCGAGAAAGAGGTGATAAACGACCAGGGAAGATACGTTTATCTTGACCAACATGACACGTGGACAACTGATCCGTACCGTCTCGCCACGGCAAACCAAAATCCGCGTACATTCGGGGATATTGATGAAAACGGACAGTTGGTGTTCGGCAGCGGCGCGGATAATCCGCCGGACGTCGGGACCGCTCTTAAGATAACCGTGTCACAGCGCGGGAAACTGCTGGTCACAATGACCGTTGCCAGCCAGAAAAAGGCGTTCCTGCTCGCGGTGAAGGACGACGCGGTTTTCGATCTGCTAGCTAATGACGTGAATAAACAACCAATGGAAACAGCCGACTATACATATACAGCCGATGTTGAGCCGGGCGTTGATTACTTTGCTTTTGTAGCGGGTTCTAAGACGATGTTTAAAAAGATCAAGTTTGTTGCCTCAGGGGAGCCGCTCCCGACATTCGATCCCATGGCAACAGCTGCGCCCACCGCGGAGCCTACAGCTGCACCTTCGACGCCTACGCCTACTGCGGCGCCCGCACTGCCTACGCCTACGCCTACGCCCGGAATATCGGGAGGTACATATAATGTTACGGTTAAGCAGCAGTTCGGCGGAACCGTCACCGTTTACAACGAGAGCAAGCAAAGCATCACATATGATATATCGTCTGATATGTTATCGATGAAGCCGGGTTCGACCATATTTGACAATGAAAACATGGAAGTGCTTGCGCCCCCGACGGTCGTTGCGAACGAGGATAAAAGCGCTGTTTTTGACAATGAGAACATCAGCAGATATTTTGTGGAGTTCCGCAACGGAGATCCCGACAAAAAAGTCACATACATCGCGAAAAGCTCCGGAGTTTTGGAGGTTTATGCGCGCTTTAACAACAATAAAAATATTGAAATTCACGAAACGACCGGTGCTGTTGCCGATCAGAGCGAAATAGTAGGTGGAAAAGAGGGCAAGGGCGAAAATGTTTACGGAACCGTCCGTTTTAACGTCGAAGCGGGATACACATACGAGTTATACGCAAGGGGCGGAACCGGCAGACTTTACGGACTCGGCTTTGAGCCGGAAGGAACAAAGAGTACAACAGGTCTTAAGGCGTCTTTTGGAGACAGAGTGCGCGTTTCGGCGGTCCCCGAAAAAGGATGCGCGGTAGACGCGATTTTGATCGACGGTGCGCGCGTGCCGTCCGAAGGAGAATACACATTCAGCGTAAGCAAGGATGTTGAGGTAAGCGCCTCGTATATTATCCCCGAATTCTCCGCCGCTCTCAATGTAACGGGCGGCAGCGGCGAGCTTCGCGCGGTCGAGGCGGCAGGTCCCACCAAGGCTCCGACAACGCAGAGCGGAAATATCTGGCGTGCGAATACGGATGACAAAAATATAATCGGTTATTCCGATCCCGAACCGTTTGAAGTCGGCAGTATGACTATTGATTTCCTGCCTGATAATTGGAATTATATCGACAGCGGATTTTACTGGCTTGTCGGAAGCAGCAACCCAAAAACAACGGATGGTGAAAATCCTACAGAGAATACAGCCCCTGCAACAGGCACGGTTATGAAATTGAATGTTTCGAAAAACGGCAAGGTGAAAATCATGTTATCGCACTATAATCCGCTGTATTATGATCCGCTGGATACACCAAAGACAGCTTACGTAACGGCGTTCTCAAAGGGTTATACCGAAAAGGGAAGAATAGTTGATTCTTATACAAACTCTAATTCGGTTTCTCTGAGAGATATTATCGACTTTACATTCGAAGCCGCGCCGAATTATGACTACTATATTTATGCGTCGATTTCAAACATTGGTTTCATAAGTGCCGAATTCAGTAATTCGGGCAGCTTTGAGACAGATATTCCGAAGGCGACCGCAGAGCCGGATCTGCCTCAGCCTGCTGAGACGGTGACGCCTGCACCTGAGCCGACGGAACCGCCGAAGGCGATTTCGGCTCTTATTGACGCGTTTGACGGATATCCCACGCCGCTGCCGACCATGCCGCCGCAGCCTGCTGAAACGGTTGCGCCGATGATGACGCCTGGACCGGAATCGACCAATGCACCGCTGCCGCCGGTTGACGGATATCCCACACCGCTGCCGACCATGCCGCCGCAGCCTGCTGAAACGGTTGCGCCGATGATGACGCCTGGACCGGAACCGACCAATGCGCCGCTGCCGCCGGTAGATGTTGAGACGACTCCGACTCCCGGTGCTGAGATCGGCGGAAAGACATACAGCTTTGCGCCGGGTACGCTTGTTGAATTCGTGGGTTCGCCCGATATTTACGACTCGGATATGACCATTACCGTAACGGGAAAGGATAAGACGGATATCAGCGTGAAAGACAATAAGTTCACAATGCCAAGTCAGGACGTAACGGTCAATGTAGTTTATACCGCGCCGACGCCTACGGCAGCGCCTCCGACGCCGACGCCAACGGCAGTGCCTCCGACGCCTACGCCGACGGCAGTGCCTCCGACACCTACGCCAACGGCGGTGCCTCCGACGCCAACGCCGACGGCAGTGCCTCCGACACCTACGCCAACGGCGGTGCCTCCGACGCCAACGCCGACGGCAGCGCCTCCGACGCCAACGCCAACGGCAGTGCCTCCGACGCCAACGCCAACGGCAGTGCCTCCGACGCCTACGCCAACGACAGCGCCTCCGACGGCTACGCCCGCACCGGTCATTACCGGCATAAGGATCAAGGCGCAGCCGAGCGCGACAACCGTTGTAGAGGGTACCGCGCTTGACACGACCGGACTTAAGGTAGAGGCGGTCTACAGTGACGGCAGAACCGAGGAGATAACAGACTATACTCTGAGCGGATATGATATGAATAAGATCGGAGCGCAGACGATAACGGTCGAATATAACGGATTTACAGCGACGTTCGGCATGACCGTTAAGCAGAAGAGCATAATAGCGCTCGCGATAACTCAAAAGCCCGACAAGAGAAGCTACATTGAGGGCGAGCAGCTCGATCTTAACGGAATGGTAATAACGGCGCTCTACGACAACAACACAAGCGAAGAGATCACGAACTACAGCGTTTCGGGATACTCGCCCGACTCGATAGGAACGCAGCTTATTACAGTTAGCTATGGCGGAGCGCAGATAAGCTTCACCGTGACGGTTGAGGCTAAACCGGTAATAACCGGCACCGCGGAGACCCCGAAGCTCAGCATAGCCAGCTTTATAGGCGGAAAGAGCGTGACGCTTACTTCTGCTACCGAGGGTGCAAATATTTACTATACCACGGACGGCACCGCTCCGAGCACATCATCGCATCTCTATACCGGTCCCATAACGTTGACCGAGACAGCGACTATAAAGGCGATAGCCGCGAAAGCGGGTATGAACGACAGCAAAACAGCCAGCGGAAAGATAACCGTGTCGGCTGTTGAGACGCCGGCTTCAAGCCATGCGGGCGGACTTTTGGACGCCGGCACGGTGATCACGCTTAAGACCGCGACGAGCGGCGCGATGATCTATTACACCACGGACGGAAGCACGCCGACCACCGAGAGCGCAAGGTATAACGGTTCGATAGCCGTCACAAAGGCGGTTACGGTAAAGGCGATTGCCGTTAAGGACGGATACAGAAGCAGCGGAGTGTTTGAGGCGAGCTACACTGTTCCCGAAATCAAGCCGGACAGCGCTGCAATATCAATCGGTTCGGCAAGCGGCGCTGCGGGAGATGTTTTGTCGCTGCCGGTATACGTGTTCATGGACGACGAGTCGGGAATAACCGACTACAGATTTACGGTAACATATGACGCTTCAATGTTTGAATACACATCCGTAACGCCCGCCGAGGGAGCTTCGGCATCCGATTTGTTCACTTCGGTAAACGGCGGCAGCATAACGATACTGTACAGCGGAGTTCCGATAGAGAGCGGCGAGGTCTGCAACATAAACTTGACCGCGCTCAAGAGCGCCGTTGACAACAGCTACAATGTTGCGATAGATAAAGACAGCGTCCGCATCAAAACCGAAAATTCGGGAACCTTTGATATCGAAGTGATGGACGGAACGATAAACCTTGAGGGGTCCGTGAACTCCAATCTTGACAAGGTAACAGGCGACGTTGTACTTACCGACGAAGAGGGCAACGACATAACCGACAAGTCCGAAGTCAAGGGCGACGTGACAGCAAATGTCACACTTGAAAATATCGAGGAACCCGCGGAGAGCGGCGGATCGGTCGTTGTAAACATAATTATGGCGGTATACGACCGCAACGACTGTCTCGTCAGTATGTCGGTAATGGACGCCGACCTTTCGGACCTTAACTACGTGTTTATGCATTCGATAAACATACCTGATGGTGTGGAGGTCGGAAACATAAAGATGATGATTTGGAACGGACTCAGCGATATATCCCCGATGGCTGCGGCAAGCACAATACTGTAAAAAGGATTAGCAGACAGTCGAAAAAATATTTAAAATATAACTATAATAAAGTTGCGAGCTAAAAATAGCTCTGAAATAATCGCCGGACCCGGTTCCGTCATGCCACGCCCGGACGGCAAGG
>CANQKP010000012.1 GCA_947624495.1 uncultured Monoglobus sp.
GACTCGCCGCCGACCATAGCCGTAAGCTTAAGTGTAACATAAGCATCGTAGCCGTTTTCCGGTCTTGTGACCATCGCGGTAAATCCACCCTGATTTTCGGGAGGAAGATCCTCTTCATTACCCTCACCGTCACCCTCTGTGTCGGTCGAAGTGTCTGTGCTGTGAACATAATCGCCTTCCTTAATGCTTACAACATTCTCATCCGAAGTCTCCCATGAAAGGCTGCCGTACTTACCCTTGTCCTCAAGGTAAAACGAACTAGTGCGTACATTGTCAATGTCAACACCGCCGATTATAGCGTTATTTGCATCATAGAGCGCTTTCTCATAATCTGTGGCGGGATCCTGCTCAACAACAGATATGTTCAGCGTCTTTTCGGCTTTTGCGCTGCCGTTCTGTACTGTCGCAGTAATCGTGTATTCCTGCGTGTTTGCTCCGGTAAAAGGAGGTCTGTTAATTGTAACGGTTCCGGTTTCATTGTCTACACTCACGTACTTAGAGTCTGATGACTCGTATGTAATTACCGAACCGTAGAAGCCCTTGACAGGCATAACAAAGTTTGCGTTTGCCTCGGACGCACTGAACGGGTCGCCATTAACATCTGTAACGGGAAAATCAAGAATTTCCGCGTCAGAGTCAGCAAGCGCCTGGTTATCGCCCGGCTTTTTAGCCGCAACCTTTGAGCTAAGGACCTTTTCCTCGCTTGCACCGTTCTTGGAAACAACGGCAGTTAAAGTAACATCATAGCTTACAACGCCGCTTGAGTATTCGGGTCTTGTTACCGTAACGTGTCCCGTTTCGTTGTCAACCGACAGTATGTCTGTGTTCGATGAAGTCCATGTGATAGTTGAACCGTATCCTCCCTTTACGGGCAGATCAAAATCATTTGTGATCATCGAGTCAGTCATAGCTGAGCCGGGAATTGCGAGCGCAGCTGCATCTGCGGCGACAGCTTTCTGGTCCTCCTCTGTTGCTTCTGAATCGGCAGCAACTTGAACCTCGTTCTCATCATGAGCGAAGAAGCTATCCGCGTCAACCGCATAAAAGGCTGAATTATCGGGATCCTCATCCTCGGCGTATATCTCTTCTCTCATTTCATCCGTCAGCTCGGTTTTATTGCCGTTTTCGTCAATATAAAAGCTGACGTCTTCCTCGTTAACATTGCCGTCCGACTGTGCGGTCTGTTCGTCCGCCGGCACAACAGTTTCCGTTTCAGGCTCGGCAAAGATATACATCGGTCCTGCCTGCAAAACGAAAGCTATTACGACAACAAGCGCAAGAACAGCCGTAAGCTTTTTTCTAAGCATTGTTAATTCCCCCTATTATTTAATATTTTAATATTTATCATTTCATTCAATGCCGAAAATATCGACATAGCGACTTACTATACATTATAATGCCTTTTTTATAAAAAGTCAATGCAAAGAGCAATTAAACACAATATTATTAGTTAAGTTACTGTTATTTTGCTTAGTATTTCCGCTTTTTTATCTAAGATAGGGATTTTTTGTAAGTATATGATTGCAAATTTTCATAATTATATATATAATTGTCTTACGGAGGTGATAATATGAACAGAAGTGACAGAGCCGTTCAGCTGTTTAAGCAGGGGTTTAACTGTTCTCAATCCGTTCTCTGCGCATTTGCCGAGGACTTTGGTCTTGATTTTGAAACGGCAGCCAGACTTGCCTCGCCGTTCGGCGGCGGCATCGGAAGAATGCGCGACGTCTGCGGAGCTGTATCGGGCGCGCTGATGGCGCTTGGACTCAAACGCGGCTATTCGGTTGCCGGAGACATAAATTCAAAAAGCGAGCTTTACAAAACGGTACAGGATTTTGCGGATAAATTCCGGCATGAAAACGGTTCAATTTACTGCCGCGAACTGCTTGGACTAAAAAAAGCCTGTCCGAACGATCCAGTTCCGACTCCGAGAACCGAGCGGTTTTACAAATCACGTCCATGCGCTGAACTTGTGCGCAGCGCTGCCGAATTGCTTGAGCAGCTTGTGTGATATTATATATTTTGGTTTCAATAATAAAAACGGACTGTCCCAATAGAGACAGTCCGTTTAAATTTAAGTTACTCAGCTTGTGCGGCCTCATCAGGAGTTGGAAGCAGATCACTTGGCTCCTCGGTCTCATCCTGAGCTTCAATAGCTTCAGCTTCAGATTCAACCTCAGCTTCGTCCTCGGTTCCGGTCAAAACCGCATCTTCAACCTCAGGCTCGACAACCGCCTCAGGCTCTTCCGCAAATTCTGCCGATCCGTTTTCATCTAAATCTGCCGCCGCTGCTGTGCTTGCGTGTTCAACCGTAACACCGGCAACGAACATATTCTGACCGGCGCCGCCACTAGCACGCGCTGATACAAATACGCAGGTTCCTGCCGGAACAGTAAACTTGTGTACCTGTTCATTGTAAGGTCCTTCGTACAAGCCTGAAGATCCGGGTCTTACGCCCGCAATAATGGTAAGCGATGTCCTCTTTTCGGAGTATACCGTTACCACAGCGTCAAACGCAGGTCTGAACGCCATATAAGACTTGTCGGCATTGACCGCGGTCACATTTCTATGGGCGCCATAGCTGCCGATTGTATTATCTCCTCTGTCACCCTGGCCGGCAAAAGTATTGCCGCCGGACAGATAGAATGTGTTGTCATCATAGAATCTGGGTCTGGTAATATCTCCTTTGATAACCTCATCGCACAGGAACGCGTAATCATCGGTAATATCCATGAGACCTTCCGGTGGATCTGCGGGTGTTTCGGGTACATATACAGCAGATACCTTCACACTGCTCTCCGGCATAACAAATGTTCCCTCTCCGTCGGAATTGGTCTCGACAGGAACTTTGTTGCCTTTCTCATCCGTAACAACTATTTCGCTCAATTCATAACCGCTTACATTATCGGCAGTTACTTTAAACTGATCGCCGGCATACGCTCTGTAATACTGATCGTTATAATTTACAAGCTTGATATTGTCATAGTAGAGCATCGCATTATTAACCGACTCAAATCTGAGCTGTTTGAGCGACTTATCTCTGCCGGTCACGAAAGGCGCAGCATCTGTGGAATTCTCAGGTTTACTCGTTAAGCTTTTTTCAAAATCACCTGTAAGACTGTGTCTGTAGCTTTCAACCTTTACAGTGTCGTCTCCAAGATTTCCTGTTATTACAAATCTGTACCACTTGTTATTTTCAAACTCGTTTTTACCTATTCTAAGACCTGATCTGGGGGTCGTTTTGCCGGTCGCTGTAAGATCCGAAACATCCTTTGTTACAAAAAGTCTGTTGTTAATATCCGCCATATGGAAGAACGCACCGTCATTTCCGGTAGCGGTTGCCTTGCCTGTATCGGCGTCAAACGGCTGAGCCGCATTGTCAAAATATGTTCTGAATGTGTTTATTTCCGCACCGGTTATAAACATATCATATGACAGAGTAAAGGGACCTTTTCCAAGAGGCGTTCCGAGTACATACTGTACGCCCTTGTCGGCAACAACCATTTTGTATGTTTCATTTTTATATATATTTTCATACGACTCATAGGCTGTAGGATCACCTGCCGGATCACCGGGGGCTATGCCGTCCCCTGAAACTATCCAGCCGCCGCCCGTTTTATCTTGAAGCATGAAATCTTCAGAGGTGTCAATCAACGTCTCCGCAATATAATTTGCTGGAGGCTCGATCGCAACCGTACCGCCGACATCGGGCTGCTGAACAGAAACAAGGTGTTCTTCGCCGTTTTCGGGAACAATACGCGCGGTTACGCTTATGTCAGACGCAGGCATTGTGAACGAGAATGAACCGTCCCCGTTATTAGTCGTCGGAATAACCGGATTTGTAACGAGACTGATTGCCTTGTAGCCGTCGTTAGGCTGTGTCTGTATTGTAATTGTCTCGCCGTATACTGACTCGGCGGTGCTCGCCGTTACTGTTCCGTTCGCCGATGCGGAAGCGGTTATCTTATGGATAATTGTGGGATCGGGAGTGGGTCTGGGTGTGGGCGTGGGGATAACAAAATCACCATAGTCCAATATAATTCCGTAAAGCTGAACAGCATCAGCGGGGGTTATGGTCATCTCCGTTTCGCCCTCCGAACCATCATAGCTGAACAAGCATGATACCGCATTACCGCCTTCACAAACAAACGAACCGTAGTCCTTCTTGCCGACTTTAATATTTATCTTTCTCGTAGAGTCACTATTTGTGGATACAGCATCAATTCTGATATTGCAGGGACCATACACCTTCACCTTTGTGATCAGCTTATCAACTCTGAAACGCTTTGAATAGCCGCGTTCATCAAAAACGTGATCGGCATAGTCATGATCGCCGGTGCTTACAGTCTCGCCGGTCTCGATGTTAAGACCCGTCTTAAACGTCTTGCTGCTGTCTGACAATGTAACTTTGCCTGATACTGTAAGACCGTTATAATTTGTGCCGCTCGGAAATTCCGTTCCAAACTCTGCGGCAATTTTGTCGGAAATATATTCAATAACCGTACCCTCAGGTTCGGGGGTAGCCGTTGGAGCAGGGGTTCCCGGAGGCGGAGGCGTTGCCGTCTCGCCGTGTTCAAACACTGCCTCAACCGTTATTGAGCCTTTAAGAACATCGTCAGGCATCACAAACGTAACAATACCGTACGCAATGGATTCTTTTTCCTTAATGATCTTCTTCTCTCCGGTGAGATTTGTATAGCTCAGATTTTTAATCGCGGTTGCATAATATCCGGCAGGTCCAACGATCTTAAGCGAAACCGTCTCGCCGGGCAAAGCGCTCGCGGGGGAAGCTATGACCGTACCATTCTGATACGAACCGACTGTTTGTGTAGGCAGGGTTATCTCCTGCGATGCAAATTCAGGATCAACGCTCCAGCGCGCATAGATCGTTGTGTTGGTTCTGATGGGAGTGCCGCCGAAGTCAAACTGTGACGATGCAGTGTTGCTCTCGTACCAGCCCAAGAACGTATAGTGTTCACGTACGGGAACGGTGTCGGGTCTCAGCGCATAACCGCCGACTTCCAAACTCTGAGACGCAACCTGAGGAGTACCGCCGTTTGTCTCAAAAGCAACGGAGACGGTTCCCTCTTTGTACCAGCCTGCGTACAGTGTCATATTCTTTGTAACAGAGCCGCGGTCGATGTCCCACTTCTCGCTCTTAAGAAGATTATCCGCAGCATACTTGGATGTGTACCAACCGTCCAGTATATAGTTGACCTCTACGGTGTTGTGGTTGCCGTTTTCGTCAACATCATCCGACTCAACGACCTCAACACGGGTAACCGAAGGCTCGGCATTGCCTATGATCGAACCCTTTGAAACAGATACGAGTCTTGTTGTTTTATTATTGTCGAACACACCGCCGTTTGAGTCAAACGTAACAGTGTAGCTGCTGCTGCCGGCGCTTCCGCCGCCACCGCCGCCGGAAACATATCCGCCGCCGTTTGCGCTGCCGCCGAGTCCGCCGTTTACAACCGAGCCGGAGCTAACCTGATTTCCGCCGGGAGCAACAGTCGAGCCGGGTTCGGTTCCGACCGCGGTGATGCCGTCAAGGATTTTTACGACCTCAGCCCTTGTAATGCTGTTTGCGGGCTTAAACGTTCCGTCCTCATAACCGTTGATAACGCCGGAACCCACCAACGCGGTAACAGACGTCTGTGCCCACGAGGAAATATCCGCACTGTCGGCGAATGTGATCAAACCATGAGCGTTGACCTGATAAGCACGCTGGAACATAGCAGCCGCTTCCTCACGCGTAACGTTATTGTCGGGTCTGAACGTACCGTCCTCATAGCCGCCTATAACGCCCTGCGCCACACACTTGGCAAGAGAGTCCGCGTACCAGTCGCCCGCCGCAACATCACTAAAGCTGATCTCGGCTGTCGCCGTGTACTGTCTCGCGGTGGCGATGACCTTCGCAAGCTCGGCTCTTGTGATATTGTTGTCAGGCAGGAATGTGCCGTCGCTGTAGCCGTTCACTACCCCGGCACTGCTCCACTTATCAATGATGCTCTCCGCCCAGTGACCGTTCGTGTCACTGAAAGAAGCGGCCGAAACCGTGACCGCGCCAAAAGCGGTTAACACCATTGCGAGCGCCAGAAGCAATGCCATAGTCTTTTTTAACTTAATCATTACTACTCCTCCTATATGTAAATCATAATTTTTATCTCTTCCGGCACGGGAACGCTGCGCCGTATTGACGCACTTCTCCCGATACAGATACAAATTTATTATACAACAAATTAAAATATTAGTCAATCAGCGCCAAATAAAGACGCAATTATTCATTAGTTTTTAATAATTTTTTGCTATTATTGATACAAAAAACTTATTAATAAGCTTTTTCGGTGCAGAAAAAAACGGAATGCGGCAGCGCGCACCCCGTATAATCCGCTTTTTAATGTACGACTGTACGACCCGGCTAACCGCGGTTTTTTATGTATTCGTCATAAAACTGCTTCTTATAACGCTCAACATATATATCCTCTATGGGAATATTCACATCGGGTACACTGCTTTCTTCCTTCTGCTGAATAAACTGCAGAAAACGAGGACCGAGAACATTATTGGTAAAAAAATATTCCTTTGTGTTCCTGTTGCACATAACAATAAATATTATCGAAGTAAGCTGTGACCAAGTCATAACAAAGTGTTTGTTTTCAATAACCGACATTCGCGGCGTAGATATGCCGCAGCGTTCGCCGAAAGCCTTCTGTGACAGCTTTAAAAGCTCGCGTATTTTGGGCAGATGCTCCGCCAACTCCACACACATTTCCCGTTTTTCCTGTTCATTCAATTCGACCATTGTCATGTCCTCCCTTATAGCCTGTCAAAATATGTCGCGGAATTATATAATTCCCGTTCGAGATTATTGTCATTTTATCACACATTGTTAGGCTTGTCAATAAACAAAAACAAAAAAGACTGTCCCGCAATGCGGGACAGTCAGTAAATTTAATCCGCTTATTCGTTTACGATAGCCATAAGCTTAACGACACCCTGGCACATATAGAGTACAACTTCCGCTGCGTGTCCGTCAATACTGTAGCTTGCGAGTCCGTCAAGATTTCCCGCGCCGTCTTCTGACGCGTCCTTAACTTCCGTATATCTGCCTGTTTTGTCATAGCGCAAAATCGTGGTGCTGTTGTTAAAGCTCGATGTGGTGATCGTATACTGCTGTGCAGAATCCAGATCTCCGCCGATCTGAGGAACAATAACAAGTCCGTCGGTCGAATTTGAATAGTAAACGCTTCCGTATATCGTGCAGTAGTCCGCTCTTTCCCATCTGGAAAGCGTCTCCGAACCCGTGTCGATATAACCGTCATTCGCGGGATACAAGCAATCCGAGCTTCTGAACGACATATATCCGTAGCTGTCCTGTCCTGTTCTGTAAATATCACCGATGCTCATTCCGTTAACCAAGCTGCTTGAGCCTTCGGACACGGTCTGGTGATCTATCTTCTTGGACGAATTCCTTGTGATCTGATATCCGGTCACGTCGCTTGTGTAGCCATTGCTGCCGGGGATCTCGGTTATAACCATTACGGGCGAGCTTTCGTCAACCTCGGTTGTGGACGCTCCGCCGTACATAACGATAACCCTTGCCGAGTTCGCGCCGCTTACGTCAAACGCCTCGATTTCCTTGTATGTTCTTCCG
Source organism: uncultured Monoglobus sp. (assembly GCA_947624495.1). Taxonomy (GTDB): domain Bacteria; phylum Bacillota; class Clostridia; order Monoglobales; family Monoglobaceae; genus Monoglobus. The sequence continues at coordinate 7,658 of CANQKP010000012.1, forward strand.
GTGCTGAATACTCCGGAATCTCTCTTGCTGAAATTCTCAGCTTTTCTTCTGTTCTGGTCGGTCGGCACGACGAATACGATTGAGTTCTGTACCGAAAGGTCGACTCCGCTGCCGGACAGCTTATTGTTGGAATATGTCAGATCAACCGGATTTCTCAGAGGATCAAGACCGCCGTACTTATAAAGCTTGTCCGTAGAGAGATTGTCCACACGTCCGTTCGCAACAGTGTCACCCGTTACCGTGACAACGTTTGTGATATAATTGCCGCTTGTAGTATACTTGATGACCTGCTGAATATTGGTAATGCCGTCTGTTCCGGTCTTCTGGTAGGAAGCACCGACATAAAGCTCGTTTATGAAGTCATCCGCGGTCTGGACCGAAACTCCGTTTACGCGTGTGCCTTTTCTGATGTTGTAATCAACCTTTGTGTTGTTCTGAGTAAGCACTCTCAGACGGAACGTGTCGATCGAGCCGTAGAGGTCATTGCCCATATCATACGCGATAACATAGCCGTAAAGCGTATTTGCGGATACTTCGGCGCTGTTTTGGTTGTATGCAAATACATCGCCGTTTATATCAAGGGCATATGTTCCCGTCTCGCCGGACTTAGGCATTTCAAGAGTTTTTGTGTTGCCGAGCGCCGCCGCTGTGTCCATCCACGGAGCAGCGTTGGAGAAGTTGTATGTCTGACCGTTGCTCAGCTCCATATCCTCGCCCGCAACAACTGAGCGGATCGTTCCGGAAGCCTTATCGGATACTACAACCGCCTTTGAATACGGCTCGCCGCCGTTGCCGGGATTGCTCGACGCATAGCAAACAACATCTCCGACCGCGATTGCGCCAAAGTCTATCTTTTCACCGCTCTTTCTTACAATGTCGAGTTTGTTGCTCTTATCCACGTCAAGGATAAGGCTGGCAACCGAACCCTCTCTTGTGATGTTATCTGTGATCGAACGGTCGCTTGAAAGCTTGCTGGCTACATAGTATACGCTGTAGTCCCAAATCGTTACGATATCATAGCTGCTGTTGTTGTCGGAATCAAGCAGCGTAACTGTGCCTACGCCCGGAAGCATATCAACGGTAAATCTGCTGGAATCAGCGTTGTTGCCGTACAGCTTACCGTTATATATAACGATATTATCCGACGCAAGATTTGCCGCAACCGAACGGCCGCTGTCGGCGGTATAATATCTTATGGCAAGATTGGTACTCTCGTAAGAATCAATCATGCTCGAAGTAAGCTCAACGGTTGAGTTGTTTTCCTTGATCTCGTAGCTGAAAAGTTTTCTTACAGGCTCGTTCGCCGTCGCCTTTGAGTAGAAGAACTCGATCTGGTATCCCAGCTTGCCCTCGAACACGGAAGCGTCCTCCACAGCGTATGTATGAACCTGAAATCCCGCAGCGTTATTCTCTCTCGCGCGGATCTGGATCTCGTTCTGATGCATTGATACATCGGGGCTGTCAAGGCTTGTCAGATCATTGGCGGCGATATAGCCGGTGTTCTTCACATATCCGAGATAATCACTGAGGCAGGTTTTTGTTGTGAGTACGCCTCCCTCGACGAGCTGTACCTCAAGAGAGTCGTAAAGCATCTGAGCGATGCAGGCACGGCTGGCATTGCTTCCTATTGCTCCGAGGTTCTGAGCGCTCTTTAAAATGCCTATGCTTCTCGCCTGTGCCATATACTCGGTGTACCAAGGCTCAACGGAAGCGTTCACGCCTGTGCCGTAGCCCAGCGCGCACACGATCATCTTTACCGCTTCTTCAAACAACACGTTGTTGTTCGGTCTGAAGGTATTGTCTTCGGGGTAACCGTTTATAATTCCGTTCTTGTACGCGGTATTAATATTGGGGATCGCCCACGAAATATCCGAATCCTGATCCGAAATATCCGTAAACGGAAGATCCGCCGACGAAGTTGAACCCACGCTGCCGGCACCCAAAGTTCTCATAAGCATAGCCGTAAACTCAGCGCGCGTAACATCGTTGTCGGGTTTAAACGTGCCATCCTCATAACCTGTGATAACACCCAGCTGATTAAGCGCGGAAACAGCGTTGCTGTACGGTGAGGTTTCGGGTACGTCGCTGAACGCGGCGAAAACCGTTCCCGTGGTCATAATAAGCAGAAACGCTACAACCAGACAGGTAAGTCTTTTAATGTTTCTCATATTTTACCCTCCATAAAGATAAATTTTAATTATTTTTGATTTTGTATACAACGGCTCAAGTGAAAAAGTTTTATTTTTCACAACCGCACATTTAATTTTAACATATAATTCGTAAAAAGTCAATACATATAAAACTTATAACCGAACATAATTTATGTAATTTCTTCATTATATTAGCACAAACTTTGATTATGCCCGATAAAAAGCGACTCAGCGTTTCTTTTTTTCAATTCTTACGAAAGTGTCCGGTTCGAGTTCAAAGTCGGTTTTTATATAGACCTTGCTCTGGGGATGGTTGGCGACCTCGATCTCGTTTCCGTTTTCGTCGGTCATATATTCAACGGTCTGCTTGCAGAAATCGCCGTACGGACGCAGGAACTCCACCTCGTCTCCCTTAAAGAACCTGTTTTTCTGAACGACCTCCGCCATTTTAGTCTGCTTGTTGTACGCCGTCACAACGCCGACCATATCATAATCACGAATGTATGAGCTGCTCTCGTAGTGCTGCTCGGTCCCGCCGGGTCTGCCGAAATAGAAGCCTGTGGTATAATCACGGTGGCTGACCTTTTTTACCTCGTCCATAAGACGGCTGTCAAATTTATATTTTTCTGTTCCCGCCGCAAAGTAATCGTCTATCGCCCTGCGGTACGCTTTGACGACGGTGGCAACATAAAATTCGGACTTGACCCTGCCCTCGATTTTAAAGCTCGTGAGTCCGCTTTCGATCAGCTTGTCCATATACGGAAGCATACACAAATCCTTTGAATTATATATAAAGGTACCGCGCTCATTTTCAAACACCGGCATATACTCGCCTGGGCGCTGCTGCTCCATAAGAAAATATTTCCAGCGGCAGGGATGGGCGCACTCGCCCTTGTTGCCGTCTCTGCCCGCCATATAGTTGCTCAGCAGACATCTGCCAGAATAAGATATGCACATCGCGCCGTGTACAAACGCTTCAAGTTCGATATCCGGAACCTTTTCCCGAATTTCCTTTATTTCATCAAAAGACAGCTCTCTCGCAAGTATAACGCGTTTCGCGCCCATATCGCGCCATGCCTCGACACTGCGGTAATTGACATTGTTTGCCTGAGTGCTGATATGGATATTAAGCTGCGGCGCAAGTCTGCGCGTCACCGAAAACATTCCGAAGTCGGACAAAATGACCGCGTCCAAATCTATCCCCCGAAGCTCAAGCAAATATTTTTCATACTCGGCAATATCGCCGTTGTGCGGGATAATATTGGCGGTGAGATACACCTTTCTGCCGCGGTCATGGGCATATTTAACACCTTCGGCTATCTCATCGACCGTAAAATTATCCGCCGCGGTCCGGAGCGAAAACTCCTCGCCTCCGATATACACCGCGTCAGCGCCGTAAGTTACAGCGATTTTAAGCTTATCCAAATTTCCCGCCGGAGCAAGCAGCTCCGGCTTTTGTCGTGCTGTTTCCATAGCTTCTCCTTTTTTCTTTACATCCCCGCTCTTCGTCATTAAAAGGGCACATTTCATGTGCCCTTTAATTTAATATGCCACGCCAAGATAATCACAAATTCCGTGGGTAATGCTCTCTGCATAAAGCTGCTGATACGCGCTGTCGCCAAGCTTTGCCGCGTCGGAAGCGCTGTCGATAAACGCTGTCTCTACAAGTACCGCCGGCATTGAGGTGTTTTTGATTACCGCAAAGCCCGCTTCCTTAACGCCGCGGTTGCTCGTTCCGACCGAGCTTATGATATATCTCTGTATATTTCCGGCAAGTTCTCTGCCCTCGGCGCTGTTATAGTAGCAATACGTCTCGGTTCCTTCTGAACCGCCGGCATTGCAGTGGATAGACACGAACAAAGATGCGTTTATGCTGTTCGCAAGGTTGTATCTGTACGCGAGGCTTGCTGAGGTAGATTCGGTCGAGCAGTTGTCATATATAGAGTTTCGCGTCATGACAACATTAAATCCTCTTGCTTCAAGCAGGGGCTTGACCTTTTCGGCTATGTACCAAGTTATATCCTGCTCTCTGAGATTATTGCCGGTGGCGCCGGTGTCTACCCCGCTGTAGTTGTGACCTGGATCGATAACGATCGTCACGCCCGGCTTATATGCCGAATTCCATACCGGCACATTCACGGGTACAGCCGCGGACGGCGCCATGGTTGCAGCCGGAGCTTTTGTGGGAGCCGGCACGGCAGTAGGCGCCGTTGTAGGCTCCGGAGTGGGAATTCTTGTCGGCAGCGGCGTTGCTTTTACAGACTGCTCTTCCGCAGCGCTTGCAGGCTGAGGAGCCAAAGTCGGCTTCGGCTCCGCGGTCACCGCAAAAAGCTCTTCGTCCGCAGCATCGTCCGCCTGCACCTGAGGCTCCGCCGTGGGATAGGCTGCATTGTTTGACAGATCCGCAGCATCGGTCGCGACCGTGTAGGAGTCGTCAAACTCGCCTCCGTTTATAAAGCTGAGCGAGTTATATATCATCTGCGCCACAAAGGCTCTGTTCGCATCCTTGCCGACCGCCTTGGTGGTATCCTCAAGCAGACCATACTTCTCGGCAACCGCAAGATAGCCCGAATACCAGTACGGACCGACGCTTCTTAAGCTGTCGTCCCCCGCACCCGATGAGCAAACCACCATTTTCACGACCTGCTCATATGTCACGGGATCCGCCGGCGCAAATGTATTGTCAAGGTGACCGTTTATATAGCCTCTGTCATAGCAGTAGGATATGTAATTGTTCGCCCAGTAATCGCTTGAAACATCAGTAAAAGGCGTTGTCGACGCCTGATAGTAATCGTCATTATATCCGGTCGCTCTCGAAAGGAAAGCGCAGAACTCCGCACGGGTGGTCTGGGCATTCGGCGCAAAATTGCCGTCCTCTCTTCCCTGAATAACGCCTATGTTGCTGAGCTTATCGACCGCGGTATAATACGAAGCGGTGATAGGCACATCGGAAAATTCTCTCGCCAGCACGGTCGTGCCGGAAAGAGCAACAATCAACAGCGACAGCACCAGCGCCAGCGCCGTTATTGTTTTTGCGTTTCGCATAAAATAATCACCTCATGATATTCTTCGGTCGGGCGCATACTTGAAAGCCGCATAAAGGCAGCGCCCCGCAAACCGTTAAGATCGTCTCTGACTTGTTTTACAGTATACCACATTTTCGCCCGAAAATCAAGTGAAAACGCGATTTTTTCACAATTTGTTAAATCGAAATTAACAAAAAATACATAAAATAAATTCCGCAACATGAAATTATATTTCATGTCATCGTTTCGAAAATGCAACATATTGTGGGCTGAAAGTTTTTCCGTCTATATCTTGTGCAAAAATTCTTGTAACACAAATCAAACATTTCTGTAACATTCCTGTAACATTTGTTTTGGGCAGGAATTAGCGTTTTGTGCAGTTTGCACAAGGAATATTTGCTCACCGGCAATAAATTCCGCGCCTTAAAAGTTTACAAAAAACATATATATACCTAATGGATATTTTACAAAAAAATATCCAAAAAAGTACTTGAATATTTTTTTGAGATAAGGTACAATAATAATAGCTGAACAAAAGTATAATTTTGGCAGTTGATTTTGTAAAAATAAATTAATTATATTACATTTTTAGGAGGTACTTTTATTATGTCAGTAAAAGTTGCTATTAACGGTTTCGGACGTATTGGACGTCTCGCGTTCAGACAGATGTTCGAAGCCGAAGGTTACGAGGTTGTTGCTATCAATGATCTTACAGCTCCATCGATGCTCGCTAATCTTCTTAAGTACGATACGGCTCAGAAGGGCTTCTGCGGTACAATAGGCGAGGGTCTCCACACAGTTGAGGCTGATGACGAGGCAGGCACGATCACCGTTGACGGTCAGACTCTTACAATTTATAAGGAAGCGGATGCATCGAAGCTCCCCTGGGGCGAGATCGGTGTTGACGTTGTTCTGGAGTGCACGGGCTTCTACACCTCAAAGGCAAAGTCTCAGGCTCATATAGACGCCGGCGCGAAAAAGGTCGTTATTTCCGCACCTGCGGGCAATGATCTGCCCACAGTTGTTTTCTCGGTTAACGAGAATATTCTGACGGCTGACGACACGATCATCTCCGCAGCGTCCTGCACAACAAACTGCTTAGCTCCCATGGCTAAGGCTCTTAACGACTACGCTCCCATTCAGAGCGGTATCATGTCCACCATCCACGCTTACACAGGCGATCAGATGATCCTGGACGGTCCCCACAGAAAGGGCGATATGAGACGTGCGAGAGCCGGCGCAGCCAACATCGTTCCCAACTCGACCGGCGCGGCTAAGGCTATCGGTCTGGTTATCCCCGAACTGAACGGCAAGCTCATCGGTTCAGCGCAGCGCGTTCCGGTTCCCACAGGCTCGACAACGATCCTGACAGCTGTTGTTAAGGGTGAGAACATTACGGTTGACGGTATAAACGCCGCAATGAAAGCCGCTGCAAACGAGTCGTTCGGATACAACACCGACCCGATCGTTTCATCCGACGTTATCGGCATGAAGTACGGTTCGCTGTTTGACGCAACACAGACATTGGTTACGGAAGTCGGCGACGGCATCTATGAGGTTCAGGTCGTTTCGTGGTATGACAACGAAAACTCATACACCAGCCAGATGGTAAGAACAATCAAGTACTTTGCAGAGCTTGGCTAATTAATCAGCTTTGATCTCAGACAAACTCAGCGTGCGGATATTTGATCTGCACGCTGAGTTCCGTTTTTAATCCAAGATTTACGACAATAACCGCAACAAATCTACAACAATGAAAGAAGGTCAGATGTTTTGCCAAACTACAACGCCGAACTGCGGGACCTGGACTCCACAGCGAACGAATTCACCCTGAAGTGTCTGCGCTTTACTGTGATTGCATTTGCTTTTGTATGGCTTTTGACGATGATCAATGTATTCATCGTTGATAAAATTCTGATGACGGTCGTATTTGTGGTCTCATCGGTCATTATGCTGCTGCCGTCCCTGATTTGCCGCTTTGTCGGAGCCAAACGCCGGTGGGTCAAATATATGATCCTCTTTTCTATAACTCTGGCGGCGACCCTGATAGGCTGCGCGCTGTCGTTCCACTCTGTGCTGATGTTTGCGCTTCCGCTGATCTTCGCGTCACAGTACAGCAAACGCAAAGTTATTTATTATACATACGGTCTGATAGTAATCGGCATATTTATCAGCGTAATGGGCAGTTATTTCTTCGGTGTTGCCGACGCCAACATGATAATCCTGACCAACAACAGTACCGATTTTTATATTGACCCGCAGACCGGACACCTGAACGATGTCCCCGTCAACCCAAATCCGTGGCTTACGCTGCCGCGATACTTTGTTCTGCCGCGCTGCCTGATACTGCTCGTTTTTGTGCCTGTTATCAGCAATATATCAAAAAACATCGCGGACACGGCAGTGCGCACCGCGAACCTTGTCCACGAGAGCGAAACGGATAAAATGACCCATTTTTACAACAAAGGGAAATACGAGCAGATGCTTAAAAGCTACTATCCCGACCTCAGCACCGTGGCGGTCATATTCTGGGACGTTAATAATCTTAAAAACACAAACGACACCTACGGTCATATCTATGGCGACTTTCTGATTACAAGCATCGCGGACATCATACGCAGCAGGACGGATGATACGCATAAGACGTACCGAGTCGGCGGCGATGAGTTTGTGATGATCGTGGAAAACCCCGCCCCCGGAGAAGCCGAGATGATTGCCGAGCAGTGCAATGAACTGATTGCGGCAAGAAACAAAAGTTCCAACTTCCCGATATCCGTATCGGTCGGATACTCTGTCGGACCGGGAAGCAGAATAACCACGCTTATCCATGAAGCGGATTCTTTAATGTACGCGGCAAAAAAAGCGTCAAAAATGACGCGCGGTTAATATAGCCAAACCCAATTGCGCTCACCGGACCCGTTTCCGGAATGTTGTTTCCCCAAAAGCGGTTTTGCTTATTAACAATGCCTCATGCAGACAGTTGTAAGGTCGCAAATCACTCATGTTTTCGGACATGAGTCGGAACCGGGCTTGGGCTATTTTAATTTTGAAAAACGGATAGAGAAAATTTCTCTATCCGTTTTGTATTTTTTGTTATTCTCCCGCAGACGCCGAGTCAGCCGAAGAACCCGATGATGAGCTTGACGAACCCGATGATGAGCTTGACGATGCTTCAGCCTGCTGCTGAGCCTGAAGCTCCTCGCCGGACTGCTGAACGCCGTCCATTATTCCCTTGACCGAGATAGAGTCAAGCACGTTCTTGTTCTCCTTGATCTTTGCCTGAGACTTCCAGTAGCCCTGAAGCTCATAGAAGCCGGGAATTCTCTTGATAACGTGATAGCCGTAGCTCGTCTTTACGGGATCCGATACCTCGTCAAGACCCAGCGCGAACGCCGCCGTCTCAAACTCCTCTACCATTTCGCCGGTTCCGAACGTGTATCCCGCGCTGGTTTCACCGGTATCCTGATTGTACTGCTCCATGAGCGAGTCAAAGTCCTCACCGGACTTAGCCTGCTCTGAAATAGTCTGCGCAAGAGACGCCGCCGTAGCGTCGTCGTAAGCTTCGGGGTCGGGCGTAACCGACGGGTCGCTTGTGTCCGCTACCATAAGCAGGATGTGCTTAGCGCTGCATTTTTCGGGCTGCGTATACTCAGACAGGTCAACGCCTTCCGGCAGATATGAGCTTATGTCCTCGGAAAGAACCGACTCGACCGTCTGGTTCTTCATAACTCTTGTGTACATTCTCGCATACTCGTTGGCGGAGCTTATACCCATGCTCTTGGCTCTTAAGTTAAAGCCGTCCTCGCCGAACTGCTGAACATAACCGTCAACCGTAGTCTGAATTTGCTGATCATCCTGCTCGGTCCACGCATCGTCGCCCGTCAGGACCTCTTCCGCCTTCTGTGCGGTAACAAGCTCGCTGACCGCGTTGTTATACGCGTTCTCCTTGATGATGTCGGAAAGCTTTCTGCCGTCAACATCCTGATCCCAGTCATAACCTTCAAGGTCGCCTGTAGCATTGTCGCCCTCGATATCAAAATACTGGTTCGTAGCTTCGGTGTAGATATAATATCCAATATCCTCGTCCGTGATCTTCTCGCCGTTTACGGTCGCGACCGTTTTGCCTTCCGCCTTGCCGTACTTGGGCTGACCGTTCACATAGTTCATGATAAGGAACACAACCAGAGCCGCAACCGCCAGGCAGCCGACAATAATGCCGACAAGCGCGCCTACCGAAAGGTTGACCTTCTTGGGTTCCGCCTTGCTCTTAACTTCTGCGGCAAAATCCGATACCGTATTAACCGCGTCGGAAACTGCTTCTTTGGCGTCCTGCACCATTTCCGGAACATCCTCCGCCGCATCCTTTACATCGGACACAACGTCCTCTCCGACAGCCTCGGCAGCCTTTGCGGCTTCCTCGATCTCATCCTTGATCTCGGAAGCAGCGTCCGCGATCTTGGCGCTGACGTCGTCCTTTACTTCCTGAATTTTGTCATTCAGGTTCTCGTTCTTGTCCATTCTCTTCTCTCCTTGTTTATATTCTTAAGTTAATTATTTTCTCGTTCAGTCAACCTTTTAAATTATACTATATACGTTAAAATATTTCCATAGCTGTAGTAAAAACTTATCAGAATGTTAACAAAAATTTAAAAAATTGTCAAGTATTTCATGGTTTTTCAGTTTTGATCCGCAGTTTCACCCGTGAGATGAGCCATGATCCCGGTCAGTTCCTTAAGATATTTTGCGGAAAATCTGTCGCTTTTCTGCGGCGCGAGCCTGATTATCAGCTTGGGGCTTGCAGGGCTTATAAGCGACACAACACCCGGTCTGCTCTCAATAAGGCTGAGACACGGTTTCAAGTCGGGCGGATTTTCCGGATCAAACTTTATCATTATCCGCTCGCTGTTTCCTATCATTTCCGCAATGCCGTACCGCCTGGCGTACGCCTTGATAAGCGATATTCTCATCAGGTTATCTGTCTCCGGCGGCACTGTGCCGTATCTGTCCTCTATCTCGTCGTATGCGTCCGCCATATCCGACTCGCTCCTGATCGCAGCGATCCGCTTGTAGGCGGCAAGCCTCTGGCTGTGATTGCTGATGTAATCCTCCGATATATAAGCGGTGACCGGCAGATCTATCTGGGTCTCGATCTCGTGCTTTTTGGCGGTTCCGGTCAGCTCCGCCTTCGCCTCCTCAAGCAGACGGCAGTACATCTCGTAGCCCACAGCCTCCATATGTCCGTGCTGCTGTGCGCCGATAAGGTTTCCGGTGCCGCGGATCTCAAGATCGCGCATTGCAATTTTAAATCCGCTGCCGAACTCCGTAAACTCCTTTATTGCAAGCAGGCGTTTTTCCGCTTCGGGCGTCAGCGTCTTGTTTTTGCGGTATGTCAGATATGCATAGGCGGCTCGGTTTGAACGCCCCACTCTGCCGCGAAGCTGATAAAGCTGCGCCAACCCCAGCCGGTCGGCGTTTTCAACGATAAGGGTGTTGACGTTCGGGATGTCCAGTCCGGTCTCTATGATAGTCGTGCAGACCAGCACGTCCACATCTCCGTTTAGCACATCCATCATGATCTGCTCAAGCTCGCTTTCGCTCATTCTGCCGTGGGCGGCGGCTATTCTCGCTCCGGGGAGCCGCTCCGCCAGACGGTTTGCGACTTTAAATATTCCGTCGATTTTGTTAAAAAGATAATACGCCTGACCGCCCCTGCCCAGTTCCTTGTTTATCGCCTCAACAATAACGTCCTCATCATACTCCATAACGTAGGTCGAGACAGGGAACCTTTCGGCGGGCGGCTCGTTGATAACGCTCATGTCCCGTATGCCGGTCAGCGACATATGCAGCGTCCTCGGTATCGGAGTCGCCGACAGGGTGAGCACGTCGACCTCCTTGCGCATCTCTTTTATCTTCTCCTTGTGCGCAACGCCGAACCGCTGCTCTTCATCTATTATCAACATTCCCAATTTATTGAACCGCACCTGCTTTCCAAGCAGCTTGTGGGTTCCTATCACCACGTCGACCTCGCCGGTGGACAAACCTCTGACCACCCGGCGCTCCTCCGCCGCGGTGCAGAACCGCGACAGCATCGCGACATTTATCGGATAATCCTTCATGCGTTGCTTAAACGTGTTGAAGTGCTGGCTCGCCAGTATCGTCGTCGGAACAAGGTACGCCACCTGGTACCCTGCGTTCACCGCCTTGAACGCGCCGCGCAGAGCCACCTCGGTCTTGCCGTAGCCAACGTCGCCGCAGAGCAGTCTGTCCATGGGGTACGGCTTTTCCATATCCCGCTTCATCTCATCGATGCTGCGCAGCTGGTCGTCTGTCTCATCATACGGGAACCTTGCCTCAAAGTCGGACTGCCACTCGTCATCCTCAGGGAACGCGATCCCCGGTATCTTTGCACGCTCGGCATAGAGCGCAACAAGCTCCTTTGCCATGTCCGCTGCGGCAGCTTTGACACGCTGCTTTGTGCGGCTCCAGTCCGAACCGCCGAGCTTGTTCATCTTGACACGCGCTCCGTCTCCGACGATATGCTTATACACCATATCAAGCTGATCGGTGGGTACATACAAAAAGTCGCCGCCCTTATAGCGGATCTTCAGATAATCCTTGCGCACGCCTTCAACTGTCAACTGCTCAATGCCGACATACTGTCCTATTCCGTAACCGCGGTGGACGATATAATCGCCCGCGTTAAGATCGGCAAAATTGTCTATCCGCTCGCCTTTAAGCTTGCCGTAACGCTTTTTCCTCTTCTTTTCCTGTCCGAATATCTCCTTATCGGATATCACGACCGCACGGATAAGCGGAATTTCAAAGCCGCGGCTTATGCTGCCGGGACACACGGTTATAGCGCCGCCCGGCGGAAGCTCCGCAAGCTCCTTGCTGAAACCGCAGGAAAAACCCTCGCCTTGAAGCTGGTTCAAAAGATTTTTGGCTCTCGCTTCCGAGCCGCCCAGCAACACGGTACGGTAGGAGTTTGCTCTATAATAATTTAGGTTTTCAATCAGCAGCTCAAACTTGCCCCGAAAACCCGCAAGCGATTTTGAGTTCACCGAATATGTGCGTTTGGCTCGGTATTCCGGCGAATGTCCGGCTATGGCGCTGAGTCCCGCAAATCTATGCTTTGTCAGCCGCTGCACAGCCTTTTTAAGTGGCACGCGGTATACCGCGTCAGCCTTCGGTATAATTCCCCGCTCCGCAAACTCGGTCAGATCCTGCGCGAACCTTATCTCCTCTTTTTCGTTCGAGTCGCTTATTCTTCCTGGGTCGCACCAGAACACCACAGCGTCCTGCGGAATATAGTCCATGAGCGTCGGGATATCCTTATATATATACGGAATATATTTATCGATCGACGGGAACGGCACGTTCTGCCTGAGCCGCTCAATGTCGCGGCTTAAAACAGCCGCCGACTTTTCGGATGCGCCGCCTACGAACCGAGTCAGCTTTCTTATAAGCGACGCCCTCTCCGCCCCGCCAAGCACCAGCTCAGACGCCGGTGTGATCCTGGCGGAGGCGCACATCTCAATCGTCCTCTGGCTGTTCTGGTCAAATGTCCTGACAGAGTCCACCTCGGTATCGAAAAATTCCACCCGTATCGGATAATCACTGTAGGACGGAAAAAAGTCCAAAATGCCGCCGCGGACGCTGAACTGTCCCGCGCCCTCGACCATATCCTCGCGCTTATACCCCAGAGCGGTCAGCTTTTCGCACAGCTCTTCGGGATCGGCTTCGACGCCCGGTCTGAGTTCGGTCACACACTCGCGGTATTTTTCAAACGGCAGGGTCGGCGCGGTGAGCGCCGAATAGGTCGTGACCACGAGCGGACTTTCACTGAGGTACAGCTTATCCAGCGTCTCCAGCCGACTTTTCTGCACTTCGCGGCTTTTTGCGTCCACATCGTAAAACAACAGATCCGAGCCGCAGAAGCGCAGGACTTCCCTGCCTGAAAAAAAGCGCAGATCGTCTGCAAGCTCCATAGCCGCGGTTTCGCTCTCCGTCACCATAAGCGCCGGCGCGGAAAGCTTTTCCGACACACAAAAAGCAAGGTGTGCCCTCATCGCGTCTGACACACCGCTTATATTTACCGGAGTAATATTCTGTTTCAGCCCTGCGGTTATCTCCTCAAAATCCGCAAGCTCATCCATTATCTGATAAAAACCGTTTTTCATATCGCACTATCCGTTATACTTCTGTATCGCCTCGCGCACGCCCCCGCGAATTATCGTCTCGACCGCCAGGACCGCTCTTACGGCAGTGTCGGTCAGCACCTTCACCTCGTCCTTTGAGAATTTGCCGAGCACAAAATTACATATCTCCTCGTGGGTGCCGCCCTGCGCTTCGCCGATGCCGATCTTCACTCTCGGGAACTCGTCGGAACCCAGGCACAATATTATACTCTTCAGCCCGTTATGACCGCCGGCGCTGCCGGAAGCCCGCGTTCTCAGTTTGCCAAGCTCCATAGTCTTGTCGTCCGATATTACTATTATATTCTCGTTTGGTATATCGTAGTAGTCGGCTATCGGCGCGACCGCCTCGCCGCTTAAGTTCATGAACGTTGTGGGCTTGACCGCGATAACCTTCTCTCCGTCCAGCATCCCTGTCCCTACCATAGCTTTGAATTTGCTTGCCTTGAACTTTATGCCGTTCTTTGAGCAAAACGCGTCAACCACGTCATAACCTATATTATGTCTCGTGTTCACATACTTTCTGCCGGGGTTGCCCAGACCGACTACCATATACATATAAGATTACCTCTTGACCGAAATTTATTTATCCTGCTTCTTACTCTTTTTAGCTTTTTTGTTCTTTTTTCTGTTGACCGTCCACTGCTCCTTTACCACCTGCTTAGAGCGGGCGATAGCCAGTGACTCAGCAGGGACCTCATCGGTTATAGTGGAGCCGGCGGCTGTATACGCGCCATGTCTTACCGTTACGGGCGAAACCAAGTTGGTGTTGCAGCCGATGAAGCAGTCGTCCTCAATTATTGTGCGGTGCTTGTTCTCGCCGTCATAGTTCACAACTACCGTGCCGCAGCCGAAGTTTACGCGCTTGCCCACATCCGCATCACCTATATATGTCAGGTGCGCGACCTTGGTGCCGTCGTCTATCGAAGAGTTCTTGACCTCAACAAAGTCACCGATCTTAACATTGGAGCCGATCTTGGTGCCGGGGCGCAGATACGCGAACGGTCCGACATTGGTATCGGAACCGATCTCGCTGTCAATGCCAACACTCTTTAAAACGGTTGTGTTGTCGCCCACCTTGCAGTTGTTGAGCGAGGTATCGGAACCGATCACGCAGTTCTCGCCGATAACGGTGCTGCCCTCAAGCACTGTGCCGGGATAGAGGACCGTGTCTCTGCCGACCTTGACATTGGCGGTGATCTGGACCTTGTCGGGATCAATTATCGTAACGCCGCCGAGCATAAGCTCCACAGCCTTGCGCCGGTTAAGTATTTTGCCCACCTGGGACAGCTGGACCTTGTCATTGACGCCCAGGATCTGCTCAAGCTCGGTAACATACGCGCCCACCTTTTCGCCGTCATTAAGCATTATCTCCACGACGTCGGTAATATAATATTCACCCTGGGCGTTATTGTTGGTGATGCGCTTAAGCGCACGGCGCAGCTTGCCTATATCAAAGAAGTACATTCCGGAGTTTATCTCCTTTATTTCCTGCTCATCCTCGTCCGCGTCCTTCTGCTCCACAATTCTGACGATCTCGCCGTTTTCGCGAACAATTCTGCCATAGCCGTAGGGGTCGTCAATATATGCGGTGATAACCGTCGCGGCTCTCTTCTTTTTCATATGATCCTCACGCACGCGAACAAGTGTCTCCGCCTGAATAAGCGGAGTGTCCCCATAGAGTACCATGACCGTACCCTCGATACCGTCAAGCAGTTCTATGCCCTGCATGACCGCGTGTCCGGTACCCAGCCTCTCGCTCTGGACCGCGTACTTGACCTTGTCTCCGAGGTATGCCTTGATATCCTCCGCCTTATGACCGATCACCACTATATTCTCATCGCTGCCCGCTTCACAGGCGGTGTCGATAACCCACTCAACAAGGGCTTTGCCCGCCGCCTGCTGCAGCGGCTTTGCAACATTGGATTTCATTCGCTTTCCCTCGCCCGCGGCGAGAATAATACTGTAGAGACTCATAATTCTTCCTCCAAACAAATGTTTTATAATTCAAAATATTATAACATAGATTTCATAATTTTACAATACTGTTTTTTTGTACTAATTATAATTAATTTTGGTTGCTATTTTATGTATTTTCACTTGTAAAAAAATAATTTGGGATTTGATGTATTATTTCCGCGGTTTGGGAAAAACTTTTAAACGAGGTGATAAAATGAATAATAAAGACGACAAAAACAAGCGCGGCGGCGACAGCTTTGACCGCCGACCGATCGTAGACCCTCCCGAAGCCGAAAAACAGGACGCCGTATTGTCCGCAAAGAGAAAAGGATTTTACATAATCCTTTTACTGGGGATTACGGCTATAGGAATTTACGCGGTATTAAGCTCGATTTTTCCGAGCGGCGACAATAACAAACGAATAGAGACCGGAGCCGCATATCCGACTCCGGCACCATACGCGGCGGCAGTCCCTGCGAACGCCGACGCGTATCCGACAAACGATGACGATGCCAAAATGCCTACCGCAAAGCCCGCGACACCCGCTCCAACGGCGGCAGCAGCGCCGGACACGGGCGCCAACGCGGAAACCGCGGCGGATACCGAACCTGCCTCGGCTTTGGCGCAGCCGCCCGTGTCCGGAAAGATAATCAAGGATTATTCGGACAGCGATCTTGTCTACTCCGAAACAATGAAGGACTGGCGCACCCATACGGGAATTGATATAGGCGCGAACCCGGACACTCCGGTAACCGCCATAAAGGACGGCACGCTCAAGAAGGTTTATGAGGACAGCCTCTTCGGAACGACGGTTGTAATTCATCACAATGACGACGGGACCGACAGCGTGTACTCAAACCTTAAGGACGTTACCGAGCTGCCGATCGGCGCGGATGTGAAAACCGGCGACGTTTTGGGAAAGGTCGGAACCAGCGCTGCGTCGGAGCAGAGCGACGAGCCGCACCTGCACTTCGAGATACGCCGAGAGGACAAACCGGTTGACCCGAAAGAATTCGTGCGGCTTGAGGAAGCAGACTACGTGAAGCCCGAACCCTCCGGAATCCCGTCCGAAGCATCGGCGTCCGCTTCGCTTGAGCCGGATTACAGCGAGACATCGTCCGCGGCATACTCGCCCGACCCGTACACTGACGGCGAGGACATCGAGACCATGATAATCGACTGATATTTAAAGCTAAAGCATTCGTCTTTGCGCAAAGACGAATGCTTTAGTTTTGTATTGACATCTTTTGGCATAAGATATAAAATAACAATATATATCTTATGTTCAAAAGGAGCGTTTTGAAATGAAAACACAGGATTTCAAATATGACGGCGAAAGGAAGCTCGACCTCAAAAAAGCCTCTACGAACGGCAAGGAATATGATATTGACAAAAAAGAAACGATTGAAAAGACTGCCCGGATGCTTCCCAAGCTTGAAGAGCTTCAAGGCAAACTGTACGCGGAAGCCAAGGAAGGTCTTTTGATAATTCTTCAGGCAATCGACGCAGCCGGCAAGGACAGCACGATCAAGCACGTTATGAGCGGCATCAATCCGCAGGGAGTTATAGTCACCTCGTTCAAACAGCCCACGTCAGCCGAGCTTGCACACGGATTTTTGTGGCGTATCGAAAAATCGATACCGGAGCGTGGATATATCGGGATCATGAACCGTTCTCATTACGAAGATGTACTCACCGTCCGCGTAAACAAATTCTATAAATCATACAATCTGCCCGACCGCTGCATCGACGCAAGCGACAAGGATTTTTTCAAAAAACGCTGCCGACAGATAAACAACTATGAACAATACCTGAGCGAAAGCGGGTACCGCATTGTGAAAATATTCCTGAACGTCTCAGCCGACAAGCAGAAAGAGCGGTTCCTTGAGCGTATCGACAACCCGGCAAAAAACTGGAAGTTCTCGTCGGGCGACCTTAAAGAGCGCGCAAAATGGGACGAGTACCGCAGGGCGTTTGAGGACGCGATAAACGCGACCGGCACAAAGATCGCGCCCTGGTATGTCCTGCCCGCCGACAGAAAATGGCTGACCCGATACCTGGTGTCAAAGATCCTGCTTGAGACCCTGACCGATATGGACCCCAAGTATCCGGAGCTTTCGGACGAGGAGAAAGCCAGGCTTAGCGACTGCCGCGAAGCGCTTATGAATGAAAAGAAATAACCTGACCGCGAACCGTTTTATTTCTGAAATATTCCCTTGCATATTTAAAAGGAATATGTTAAAATTATACCAGTTAAAAATTTTATAGGAGGAGATATATATGGATATTGAAATCAGAAACCCTTGGCATCCCGATGACGCCAAACATTACACCACCGAGCGTATGAGAAACGACTATCTTATTCAGGATCTGTTTACTCCCGATAAGGTACGTCTGGTCTACAGCCACGTTGACAGAATTATTGTCGGCGGCGTTTGCCCCGTGGATAAAATTCTGACGCTTGAAGCCGGACACGAGCTGGGCGTTGACTACTTTTTGGAGCGCCGCGAGCTGGGTGTTATCAACATCGGCGGACCCGGAACGGTTATCCTGGACGGCGAGGAGTACGACCTTGACTACAAGGACGGTCTCTATGCCGGCATGGGCATAAAAGAGGTATCGTTTAAGAGCAAGGACGCGTCAAAACCCGCACACTTCTATCTTAATTCCGCTCCCGCCCACCACACATACCCCACACTCAAAA
This sequence comes from uncultured Monoglobus sp., assembly GCA_947624495.1. GTDB lineage: Bacteria > Bacillota > Clostridia > Monoglobales > Monoglobaceae > Monoglobus. The sequence goes on from CANQKP010000012.1 coordinate 25,692, forward strand.
TTACAATGGAGATGGCAAACAAACGTCCTTTGGGCAGCGTTGAAGAGTGCAACAAGCGCGTTATCAATCAGTACATTCATCCCGCCGTATGCCAAAGCTGCCAGCTGGTAATGGGCATGACATCGCTGGATGTCGGCAGCAACTGGAACACAATGCCCTGCCACACCCACGAGAGAAGAATGGAGGTCTATCTCTACTTCGAGCTGGGCGAGGATGACGTGGTGTTCCATATGATGGGCGAGCCTCAGGAGACACGCCACCTTGTTATGCGCAACGAGGAAGCAGTTATCTCCCCAAGCTGGTCGATCCATTCCGGAGTCGGAACCCGCAACTATACATTTATCTGGGGCATGGTCGGCGAGAACCAGACCTTTGACGACATGGACAATGTTGATATGAAAGATTTGAAATAATATACGTTTATTACATCTTTCGCACACAACGCAATATACAGCTCTTAAAATACGGCTGATTTTTATCAGCCGTATTTAGCTTGCAGAAAAACTCCGTTTTTCAAAATTCAAACAGCCCATATCCGGTCCCGGATTAGTAAATCCGCGATTGTAAACCTTTTTTAAATTATTGGTTGACAATCTCCATAATCTGTGTTATACTCCTAAGAGCGAAACACAAGGTAACCACTGATCAAACGCAAGGAGGAAAACATGGACACAATAACAAATTCAGGGTTTACAATTAAGAAAATCACGGTATGCGCCATATTTACGGCGCTGATTGCAGTAGGGGCGTTTATTAAAATTCCGGTCCCCGTCTGTCCTTTCACGCTCCAGACATTGTTTGTGGCGCTTGCCGGTCTGATGCTCGGCAGAAAATACGGCACGATAAGCGCGATCGTCTATATGGCTTTGGGGCTTGCCGGAGTACCCGTGTTCACTCAGGGCGGAGGCATATATTATATATTTAAGCCCACATTCGGTTACATAATCGGGTTCTGCGCCGGGGCGTTCGTCACCGGACATATAGCCCGCTCTGTTGCTTATCCGTCTCTTCAAAGACTGATAGCGGCGGCTTTGACCGGAATGCTGTGCGTGTATTTGATAGGCGTGCCGTATTACTATGTTTTATGCAATATGGTTATAGGCTCACCAATTGCGATAGGCAAGGTAATGGTATACTGCTTTCTGATGACGCTTCCAGGTGACATTTTAAGCTGCGTTTTAGCCGCGCTTTTCACAAAACGGACGCTCCCCGTACTGCGAAAGAACGGTTTAATATAAAAATCGGTCGGATAAAATTTTTGCAAAAACATCTTGACACGGCAGAAATATTATGATAGAATATCATAGTTGAATACAGGGGTATAGCTCAGTTGGTAGAGCAGCGGTCTCCAAAACCGCGTGCCGTGAGTTCAAGTCTTACTACCCCTGCCAAAGTAGAGATTAGCGATTAGAGAATAGCGAATAGGAAACATCCGTTATTCTCCTCGCTGATTTTTATGAGCCGAGAGCGCACGAAGTGC
>CANQKP010000013.1 GCA_947624495.1 uncultured Monoglobus sp.
TTCTTAAGAAAGTCGTCCTTAAATGTTATCCTGCCGTTTTCGACTGTGTAGCTGTCGGTCGGAACAACATTTCCGCCAACCGTTACCTGCTTGACCTCTTTTACAGTTTCGGGAAGCTCTACCTCAATATCCTTCGGGTCGCTGCCGTCAAAGGTCTGATCCTTAAGAGGCTGCGGTGTTACGGTCGCCTCGGGTTCGGGTGTTGCCGTTGCCTCAGGCTCAGGTGTTACGGTCGCCTCAGGTTCAGGCGTTGCGGTCGCCTCAGGCTCCGGTGTTGCTGTCGCATCAGGTTCAGGCATTTCCGTCGCATCGGGTTCGGGTGTTGCCGTTGCCTCAGGCTCAGGCGTTGCCGTTGCCTCAGGTTCGGGCGTTGCCGTCGCATCGGGTTCAGGCGTTGCTGTCGCCTCAGGTTCGGGTGTTGCCGTTGCATCGGGTTCGGGTGTTGCAGTTGCATCGAGTTCGGGTGTTGCCGTCACCTCAGGCTCAGGCGTAGCCGTTGCATCGGGTTCAGGTGTTGCCGTTGTCTCAGGTTCGGGCGTTGCATCCGCCTCGTCAAACACAAGCTCTATATAGAACAAATCGGCATTGTCATATTTTGTGAACACATACTCCTCTCCAGCCTTGACATCAAATGTCAAGAGTCCGGTAGATGTGTCGCCTTCGACTTTCTCATCGTTGATTTTCACTCTTACTTTTCTGAACGAGAACACAAACGTGCAGGTTCCGTCCTTAGGCGCGGTAAACTTAAACTCTGTGGTGCTTCCTATCTCAAGCGACTTTGTAAGATTGAGTCCGTTATATGTCACCGGTCCGCGGTTGCTTTTAAGCTGACAGCTTGAATCGAACGTGATAAAGTCACTTGTAAGCTCCTGCTCCGTGAAGTTGTGGATCCATGCGCTCCCTGACGGTATATTCGGGGTCGGAGCCGCAGTCGCGTTGGGGTCGGCAGTCACGCTTGGATCGGGAGTCGCCGTCGGCGCGGGAGTCGCGGTCTGTTCCGGCTCCGGCGGGATAAGCGGCAGGTCTCCGCCAACCGACAATATCTGTGACTTGTAATTTGTTATCTTATCAAGCAGACCTTGGTTTATTCCGTGGTGTGAGTCGTCGGTCTCATTGTTAAATGTCCACTCAAAGTCGCCGCCCTCAAGTCTGCCCGCGTATTTTTTAACCGTCTCAACGGCTTCATCCGCGGTCTGAGCAGTATAATCGTACATCACATCCGGATTTGTGTCGAAGTTATTGTATGTACCCTTGCCCTTATCGTCGCCGACCTTTGCCTGAACGGTATTCGGAACGACCTCATCGCGGGTCTTTGCGATATATACATCAAACTCTCCGGCGTCCTTTTCCTCGCCGTATTTCCACCAATTCTTCTGCGGCGTTACAAACTCATCGCCGAACGACTTTACCATACCGCCCATCTGACCGGAAAGCGTTCCCTTTGACGGATACGTGTCGGTCGCGCTGTCATACACATCGCTGCCCTGTGAGGCAATTATGATAGGTCTCGGCACATTGCGGTAATAGTTCCCCTCCGAAAATACCGAGGTTTTCATAGCCGCGCCTATGCCGTACATTGCAACACCGTCATAATAGTTATTGTAAACGTGGTTGTCGCCCACAACGCAGCGCGGCATACGGGCGTCGCCATGGTCGAACCAGTTGTGGTGATATGTGGCATAGTAATGCGCTTCATCGCTGTACATATTGCTGTTTTCCCAGGGACCGCCCGAAACAAAATTCTTGCCCAAATCCCACATATGGTTATACGATACGGTCACATAGCTTGAGCCGGACTTGAACGCTACCGCTCCGTCGCCCTTCGTCTGATCCGCATCCTTGCCGGGCGCGTTATACAGAAAGTCACAGTTGTGTATCCAGATGTTGAAGTTATCGGTGTCCATTTCTATCGATGACGCCTCGGCTCCCTCTCCGGCATACATAACGCCGAGATTGCGCACCTCAACGTTTACCATGCGCTTAAGGCACATAAGCCAGCCGTATACCGTTGCGTCATCGCCGACGCCCTCGATAGTAAGGCTCTGGGAAACCATTGGCTTGGTCTTTTGTTCCCAACCCTGTATCTGGACCGTGTGGCGTTCAAGCCCCGCCGGATCCTCTACCTTGCCGATCAGGCGCACTGCGAGAGGCTTTGTTATTTTTTTCTGCTGGCGGTACTTTAAAATCGCGGGCAAGCCCACACCCTGCGCAGGGTCGCCGCCGACCGTAACCGTGTCCTTATTGCCGTTTGTGACATAAATCACATCGGCGTTTTCCTTAAGGGTTCCGTCGTCGTTATAAGCTCCGCTGGCGGTGCCGACCGGCGAGTTCTTCGAGAACGCGAAACCGCTTCTGTCATATGCCGAAACGGTGAGCGGCTCTGTTTCCGCAGCCGCGTCCGCGATCTCCGCGCCGTTCTTTACCGGCACAACGCGCATGGTATATTCGCCCGCTGCGAGTCCGAGCGCGTCCGCGCGGAAGTATTCCGGATACTCACGGACAAGGGGATCGTCCAGCTTAACGTATTCGCCGCCCGCAGCCTTGCTGTAGACGTTATATCCGTCAGCGCCGTCAAACGCGGCAAACTCCACATATGCCGATTCAAACCAGCCTGCGGATTTGGTTATCACTATCCCGCTGTCCGAAACCGCGCCTAAAACGCACGGCATGAAGCTGAATACCAAAACGATCGATAAGACTATACTTATTGCTTTCCTCATTTGTTTACCTCCAAAATATATAATTGATAATTATTTCTCTAAATCGGTGTACGGCTTAAGCGTTTCCGCATCCCACAGATAGAACCTGACTTCGCTCGTGCCGTCCGCGGCATAGTCCCCGCCAAGCTCCGCGTTTATCGGCGTTGTGCCGGCAGGAACGGTGATTATCTTACATTCTGTCATCAAGCCGTTTTGATACGCCGCCGCTATGAACCATACATCGCCGCCTGAAGAATTGACGACCTCCGCGGTAACCGTTTTGCCGCTCAGCATAGGCTTTGTCTTAAACCACGCGCCGGTCGGCGCTGCGCTCGGTTCCGGAGAGCAGGTAGCCTCAGGCGAAGCGGTAGGCTGTGCGTCCGGAGTCAGGGCGAGATAATAAATTAACTGCTCGCCGCTGTTTTTGCTTATCTCATAGCTCATTCCCGCAGTTGTTCTGAATTCCAGCACGTTTCCGGTGCCGGTCACAGCTTCTCCGTTTAACTTGACCGTAGGTGTGCTTGTCGTGCCGAACACGATAAGCATACTGCCGTCAAACGGCGATGTGAAGCTTATACGCGAGCTGCTGCCTAACTTAAAGGCGTTTGTAAGCGTCATGCCGCCATACTCAACCGTTCCTTTATCCTTGGAAGTCGCTCCGATTATGGTGTAGAAATCGCTGCTCATATTGCTTTCGGTAAAGTTATGCACATACTGCCCTCCCGCCGGAGAAGGTGGGTTTTCACCGCTTGGCGTCCCGGTCGGCTCGCCGGGCTTCGCGGTCGGGACCGCGGGTCTTTCGGTCGGAGCCTGAGTGGGCAGCGGCGTTATTGTCGGGCTGTCGGGGTCATACTCCAGCACAAGATAGAACAGGTATGAAGCGCCGTCGCGGGTGATGTTGTAGGTCTCGCCCGGCTCGACGTTGAACCTGATTAGTCCGGTGCCGGGATCGCCTCTTACCACACTGCCGTTCACCTTAACATCCACCGCGCCTCTGTACGGATTTGCCAGCAGCGTCATTATGCCACGCTGCAATGCCGTGAACTTAATATACGAACTGCCCTCAAACTTCAATGACTTTGTCAGGTTGACCGCATCATAGCGCATCACTCCGAACAGGTCAGTGATCGTGCCTTTTATTTCAAAAACACTGCTTGTTGTACCCTGAAGCGTAAAGTTATGGGTTATTCTGTTTTCCGAAGACTCAGGAGGCTGTTCCTCGACCAAAGAAGCGTCTCCGCCCGCCTTTGTTATGGGCGGATCATAATTTTTGACCAATTCCTGAAGTTCGGGTATCATATCATAGTTTTTATCCTGAACAGCGTTGTTGAACACATACTCAAAATCTCCGCCGTTCATACGTCCGGCGTACTTTTTTACGTTTTCGACTGCCTCTTCCGCGGTGTCGGCACTGTATTCATACATATTTGCGGCGGTGTCAAAATTGTCATATACCGCGCCGCCTTTAAGAGCCTTTACGTTGGAGGGCAGCTGTTCATAACGGTCTGACGCCAAATAGCAGTCGAACTGACCCGTGTTATTAACAGACGGCAGAGTGTCGCTCGGCGTATCGAGCTGAGTATAGAAACGCTTGTATGTACCCATATAGTTGCCGAACGCTTTTATCATTCCGCCGGACTGCCCTGACAGAGTGCCTTTTCCGCTGTAGTTCTTTTTGCTCGACTCATATACGTCGCTGCCCTGACCCGATATTATCATCGGACGCTCGCAATATCTGAAATAGTTGTTTTCGGCAAATATGCAGGAGCCCTTTGCCGCTCCTATTCCGTATTTCGAAACGCCGTCATAGTAATTATTATACATATGCACATCGCTGCCGACACATCTCGGATGACGGGAGTCGGTGTGGTCAAACCAGTTGTGGTGGTATGTAACGTGTGTCTTGGACGAGTCGTCCGGACTGTCGGTAAACGTGGTCTTGCCAGAATCCCAGAAGTGGTTATAGGATATCGTCACATAGTCCGATTGATTTTTCATGTCAATGCTGCCGTCGCCCTTGCTCTGGTCCGCATCCGGACCGTGCGCCCCGTAGAAGTATTCCAGATTGTGGAGCCAGATATTGTCATTGTTTCCGTCAAGGGCGGTCGCGTCGCTGTCGGTTCCGCCGCCATACCACATTATGGCAAAGTTGCGCAGTTCGATGTTCGACGACTCCTTAAAGGTTATGCCCCAGCCGTGGATCGCAGCGTCCTCTCCTACGCCCTCGATTGTGATATTCTGCGTCTGCCTTATACCCAACAAATATTTTTCCATGCCCTCAGGCATATCGATCCTTCCGATCAGGCGCACGATAAGCGGAGTTGTGATCTTGTTCCTCTCGCGGTAATCGAATATGCTTACAAGTCCGACGCCGCTTTTGGGTATCCCGTCTATCATGACACGGTCCTTATTTCCGTTTGAGACGTAAATTATATCCGCACCATCTTTTGGCGAACCGTCGGCATTATATCCGCCGCTTGAGTCCCCGTGCGGTGAATCGGAGCTGAACGCGAACCCTTCGCGCGGATATGCACCCACAGCCAAAGTTTCGGTTTCCGCCGCACGGCTTTCATCATCCGCGCCGTCTGTCAGCGGCGTTATTTTGATCTTGTAGTTTCCGGGCGTCAGACCGGGAATATCAACCCGGCGCGCACCGCTTCGGTATTCCCTTAAAAGCTCGCGGTCAACGGCGGAATACCCGCCGCCATCCGGCTTTACATATACGTTGACCTCATCAATGCCCGGTCCCGTCCACTCGGCATACGCCGCTTCAAGCCAACCCGCCGCCTTGGTAACAGTGATCCCGCTGTCCGACGAAAACACCGGGGCGGGAAATGCCGCAGCCGCGAGAACGCAGCATAAAACCGCACAAAACAACCTTTTCATAAAACCGTCTCCAATCATACTGCTTCACATTCATGTTTATACTATTATATATTTTAATTATACAGCGGTGTTTTTCCATGGTAAAGTAGCAGATTTAAATTATTTTTATGGTAGCAGAAAGAATTTTATCCTGATTATTTAAGGGCAATAGATAAAATTCAGTATTATATATCAAAAAATTGTGTTGCCGAAGCGGTGGTTTAGAGTTAAAATTAAATATGTATAGGCTTCAAAAACATACGGATTTCCCACACACAGGTTAGCTCTGATTAAATAAGGAGAAGGCTATGATTTATATAAATTTTGATAAAAAAAGCCGCGAACCCTTGTATGTTCAGGCATTCAATCAGTTGGTGTACAAGATCAACCACGGCGAGATCGAGGCGAACTCCAAGCTCCCGTCTCAGAGACAAATGGCTAAAAATCTGAACGTTTCGGTAAACACTATCACCGGCGCGTATAATATGCTGGCGCAGTACGGTTATGTCACATCCGCCGAGCGGTCGGGGTATTATGTAAAAGAGATTGAAAAGACCCACGATGAACCCGACAGGATCTGGCGGAGCAACGCGCCGTATATTTACAATTTCAGCCGCAACGGAGTTGATTTGAACATTCCGTCGTCATTCCGCCGCGCCTATCGGTATGCGACCCGCTATGACGAAGAGAGGCTGAGCTATCCCGACTATATCGGAAGTTATGACGTGCGTAAGCAAATTTCATATATGCTTAACAAGACACAAGGCATAAGCGTAAGTCCGGTCCAGATAATAATCGGTCCTGATATTATGCGGCTTATGGACTCGCTGCTGCGGGTCATCGGTCCCAAAGCGTCGCTCGGTATGGAAAATCCGGCTTACAGCAAAATAGCCCAGTTTTTTAATCTCGGCTCACGAAACGTGAAATACCTGAACATTCCTCAAACCGGAATAAACGCCGATGTTTTAAAGGGATTTAATGCGGACGTTTTGTTCCTGATGCCGTTTCATCATTATCCGCTCTACTATAAAATGACATACGAGCAAAAGCGCGCTGTTCTTGACTGGGCGGAAAGAGGCAAATATATAATCGAGTACGGATACGATATGGAATTTGTGTATTCAAACCCAAGCGAGCCGCTTTACTCAATGACAAAACGGAAAAACGTTATTTTCGCCGGCGACTTCACACGAAGCGTCTCGCCGTCGTGCCCGATAGCGTATATGGTCCTGCCCGAACATATGCTTACAAAATGGCAAAAGGTGTTTTACACCTATCATTCGGCGGTAAGCTCAGGTATCCAAAATTTTATTACCGAAATAATTCGGGACGGCAGCTACTATTCCAACATAAGGCGGCTTAAGGGGATATATGAAAAAAAGCGCGGTCTTTTGATCAACACGATAAAAAACCACCGGTTCGGAGATAAAATCGAAATACTGAACGCGGACTGCGGAACAACGATTGTTATTAATCCAAAAATCGACGCGGATGAGAATTTTTTGATAGAAATTGCACATATAAACGGCGTTAAGCTCTCGTTTATAAAAAACGCCCTTGAAAAGCCGAACCCGATAATATCAAAACGTCTTTTCATACTCGGCTTTGGCGAGCTTTCGGACGAAGATATCATAAACGGCGCAAACAAGCTGCTTGACGTCTGGTCCGGTATTTAAAATAAAAACGGTAAAGCGGTACGGGCGCAGATGCTGCGGGCGGTGAGGCAAACCTCACCGCCCGATTGTTATTCAAATTTTACAGCGCGTATTTTTTCTTGTAATGCTCATAATTTTTGCGGTAGTCACCGGGCATTTCGGTATGCAGCTTATGCAGGTACTCGTGCCTGTCTATTGTGCGGCTGTCCGCGTTTGCCTGGAGTATCGCCACGCCAATGTTAGAGCAGTGGTCGGAAATTCTCTCTGCGTTGCTGGTTATCTCAAGCAGCATGACTCCGGCTTCCACGGAGCAGGTACGCTCTTTAAGCCTGCGCATATGGTCGCTTGCCAGCTTTTCCTGTATACCGTCGACCACCTCTTCAAGAGGCTCGATTTTTGACACAAGCTCAATATTGTTTTCCTTAAACGCCTGATAAGTGATCTCGGTAATATTCTCAATTGCGCTGAACAGAACGTCAATGCCGTGCGCCGCGCGCTCTGAGAATGTAATTCCGCTTTCGGTCAGGCTCTCGTTTATCTCACGGATGTTATCGCAATAGTCGCCTATGCGTTCAATATTGGTGACCATATGGAAGTAGGCGCTCGCCCTCTCGCTGTCCTGCTCCGAAAGCTGCTCGTCAGAAATTTTAGTGAGGTAAGAACTGAGACGGATCTCGTACTCGTCAAGCAAATTTTCGTTCGCCGTCATTATCTCCGATACTGACTCAAAGTCGTCGCCCTGCATCAATTTTTTACACAGACGCACATTCTTCTTTGCGACCTTGAACATGGCTGACATTGTCTCGTGAGCGCGCTCAACAGCGATTGACGGAGTCTTGAGGAAACGCTCGTCCAGCAGTGCGAAGGGGTTGTCCGCCACATCCTCTCTGCTGTCGCGTATAGTTTTTTCCGCAAGCCACACTAAAACCTTGGAAAACGGCAGCAGCAGTATGGTGGACACAATGTTGAATACCGAGTGGAAAATGGATATATCGGTTGCGGATATTGCCGAGTTCCAGAACGGAAGTCCGACAGTGTACTGAATAAGATATATCACCGCGAGGAATATTATCGTTCCCATAACGTTAAAATAAAGATGTATCATAGCCGCGCGCTTGGCGTTTTTGCTAGCGCCCACAGACGACAGCAGCGCGGTGACGCAGGTTCCTATATTCTGACCCATGATGATCGGGAACGCCGACGCGAAGATCAGCGACGTGCTGGACGCGACCGCCTGAAGCATTCCCACAGAGGCGGCGCTGGACTGTATAATTCCGGTTATGCCCGCGCCGATCAGCAGTCCCGTGAACGGATTTGTCTGCAAAGCGAATATATTTTTAAGAGAGGGAACCTGCTCAAACACGACCTCCATAGAGCCGGACATGAAATCCATGCCGATAAATATAAGACCGAGTCCCACAAGGATCTCGCCTATGGTTTTGATATTTTTCCTGGATATGAACACCAGCATGACCGCGCCCGTGATTATCAGCAGCGGAGCCAGCGTGGTCGGCTTCAGCATAGCCAAATACCACACATCGCCTGGAAGGTCGTTAAGACTGAGTATCCATGCGGTTATCGTGGTTCCGATATTGGCGCCCATGATAATTCCCACTGCCTGGCTCAGGGTCAGGACCCCGGCGTTAACAAATCCCACAACCATGACCGTGGTGGCGGACGACGATTGTGTCAGCGCCGCAACAATAGCGCCCAGAGCCACGGATTTTATTATATTGCCCGTGACCTTCTCCATAATTCTTCTAAGGTTAGCTCCGGCGGCTCTCTCAAGCGATGAACTCATAGAGTTCATGCCAAACAGGAACATTCCGAGTCCGCCGAACAAAGTTATCAATTGCAGCACGATATCCATAAAGGACACCTCCATGTTGAATTTTGCCAACTTTCACCAAATACACTATATCATTAATTTAGTAAAAATACAATTAGTAAATTTTCAGCAATAATAAAGCGGCAAACACGGCAATTTTAGCTAATATTTCAGGCATTTGATCACCGGTTTTACGCTTTTTATCAGTGTTGCATAAAAACTCCGCCTTTGGTTTAGTCATAATATTACTTTTTTGGTTATCCTGTGGTATTATTGCTAATTTATTGAAAATTTTGCCTAAACCTATTGACGTATTTGCAATTTTAGTGTATCATATTAATATCAATTTAATTAAATTGATATTACATTGAAACCTTAAAAATATTAAAATTTTATTCTGTGAATGGGGCAATGCCGCCTGGGGGTGTTGCCCTTTCTCTTTTCAAGTTTACAAAGGAGATGATATTATGGACGAAAGCGCAAAATTTCTGGCTGATATTATAAGATGCTCAGACAACATCGTGTTCTTCGGCGGCGCGGGCGTCTCGACCGAGAGCGGTATCCCCGACTTCCGCAGCAGCGACGGTCTTTATAATCAAAAATACAGCTATCCGCCGGAGCAGATCGTCAGCCACACATTTTTTGTGTACAAGCCGGAGGTATTCTACGAGTTCTACAAAGAAAAAATGGTATACCCGGACGCAAAGCCCAACAAGGCGCATATTGCGCTTGCCGAGCTTGAAAAAATGGGTAAGCTTAAAGCCGTGATAACCCAGAACATCGACGGTCTGCACCAGGCGGCGGGAAGCAAAAACGTTTATGAGCTTCACGGCAGCGTTCACCGGAACTACTGCACAAAATGCGGCGCGTTCTATGACGCAAACGCGGTCATGCAGTCAAAAGACGTTATTCCCAAATGTGAAAAATGCGGCGGCATTATCAAGCCGGACGTTGTGCTTTATGAAGAGGGGCTTGACGGAGATGTGATAAACGGCGCTGTCAAGGCTATAAGCCGCGCCGACACGCTGATAATCGGCGGTACTTCTCTTAACGTTTATCCTGCGGCGGGGCTTATTCACGACTTCAGGGGCAGAAATCTGGTGCTTATCAACAAGAGCGCCACGCAGGCGGACAGCAGAGCCGATCTTGTGATCCGCGAGCCTATAGGCGAAGTAATGGGCGAGGCAATGAAACTTGTATAAACAAAAAATGGGGCTGCGGGCAAATGATTTTGCCAGCAGCCCTTTAATTATATCCCTAAACCGTGGGTCTTCATTCGTTTTTCGAGTCTGCCCCGTATGACTATAAAGCAGACCAGCTGAACCATGAAGGTAATCAGCCAAGATATCGGATATGACGCGTACAGCACCTGAATTGTGTGGAACTGCTCTATTCCGAACACAGTGAAGATCCACAGTATTCTCAGTCCGCACACACCGACAAGCGACACGATCATCGGCATCAGCGAATATCCAACACCCCGCAGCGCGCCGACCATAACATCCATCATTCCGGCTGTCGCCTGGGTCCTGGCGACTATATCAAGGCGGTCAATTCCGGCTTGGATAACATCCGGACTGGATGTGTAGATCCCCACCAGTGGCTTTCCGAACACACATACGAGGCTGCCCAGCAGCAGACCGACCACCGTTACGCAGATCTCGGCATATATTACCGTTTTGTTTATCCTCTTCCACTTCATCGCGCCGAAGTTCTGGCTGGTGAATGTGACCGCCGCCTGATGAAACGCGTTCATCGCTATGTACACAAACGACTCAAGGTTCTGAGCCGCGGCGTTGCCTGCCATGACGATCGGTCCGAAGGAATTTATCGACGACTGGATAATAACGTTTGATATTGAAAACATTATTCCCTGAAAACCCGCCGGGAGACCGATTTTGAAAATAAGCGCTGTTTTTTCTTTGTCAAGCCGCAGATTGCCAAGCCGCAGCCGTATCGCGCCTTTTTCTTTCATCAGGCACCGAACTACCAAAGCGGCGGAAATGCATTGGGATATAACCGTCGCCAACGCTACGCCTGCAACGTCCATCTTAAAATATATTACAAAAACCAGGTTAAGCGCCACGTTTATCACGCCGGCAAGGACAAGGTAGTACAGCGGGCGGCGGGTATCGCCTATTCCTCTTAAAATCGCGCTGCCGAAGTTATATATCATCGTGGCTGTCATACCCAAAAAGTATATCCTTAAATATGTAATCGCAAGAGGCAGGACCTCAGCCGGAGTCTGCATAAGCTCCAGTATCCACTTGGCTCCTCCCACTCCTATGACCGTGAGCAGAACTCCGCTTATGATACTCAGCAGCATTGATGTGTGTACCGTGCGGGTCAGAGCCTTAGTGTCCTTTGCGCCATAAAACCTCGCGACCAGCACATTAGCGGCAATCGAAAGACCCATGAAAAGATTGGTGATCAATCCGATTATCGAGGTGTTCGACCCCACCGCCGCCAGGGAATTGTCGCCGGCAAAGTTTCCAACGACCACAATGTCCATAGCGTTGAACATAAGCTGCAGCACTCCGGAAGCCATAAGCGGCACCGAGTATAGCAGCATCTTTTGCAGTATGGGACCGCTGCACATATCCATTTCATATTTTTTTGCAGATTGCTTACTGTTCAAATATCGCACCTCTTAACATTGTTTAAAATAATCATTCGCAGCCTTTTTGTCACGCTCAAGCTGCGCTTCAAGTTCCTCTAAGGTCTCGAATTTTTCAATCGGGCGCAGGAAGCGTCTGAACTCGATCTCTATTTCCTTTCCGTAAAGGCCGCCGTGAAAATCCAGCAGATGCGTCTCGATACACGGCTTACGGCTGCCGACCGTGGGTTTTCCGCCAACATTTGTTATGGCGCTGTACCACTTGCCGTCCGCCTTTGCCCGCGTAATATATACGCCGAACTTTGGCACCACATGAAAGTCCGGAAGCTGTATATTTGCGGTCGGGAACCCGATTTTGCGTCCTATTCTCTCGCCGTGTTCGACCCGCCGGGTCACAGAGAAGTACCTGCCGAGATATTTGGCTGCCTCCTCCATTTCTCCGGAGGCGATCAGCTGCCTTATCAGCGTGCTTGACACCGGACATTCAAGGCTCTTGCACTCGGCTATGTACACCTTGATGCCGCGCTCGCCGCAGAGTTTTTTTAAATTCTCCGTATTTCCCATGCCACGAAAGCCGTAATGGTAATTAAATCCGGCGCACACGAACTTCGCGTCAAATTTTTCAACCAGATATTTGTCCACAAACTCGGTGTACGGTATCTTCATATATTCGGTCGTGAACCTCTCCGCCGCGACAATGTCAACGCCTCTGTCATAGAGTATCCGGAGCCGCTTTTTGAACAAATTCACATTTTTGATATCGGTGTTCGTGATCACGCTTTTTGGAATATTGCGGAACATATACACCACCGATTTAAGTCCGTTTTCGCGGGCGTACCTGACAACGGTGTCCACGATCTCAAGATGACCCAGGTGCATAGCGTCAAAGACTCCGAGGGCTACCGCGGTATTGCTGAGTTTTAAATTGTCAAGGTCATGGCGGTTAAACAATTCGTCCTGCGCGTAGTATTCCATTATGAACCATCCTTCTTTAAGTATTGCTTACGTAAAATAGTTTGAGTATCGTAAGTCTGCCGCCCTCGTTTTTGGATACGGACAAAAACCGTCCGTCTCCGGCATAAACTCTTACGTTCTCTCCCTCGGCGATATTCCGCGGCGCTCTGACGCGGACGCCGTTTATCACCATCGCCGCGGCTCTGTCCGGCAGAGTTACGGCGGCATAATCCCCAAACACCTTATCTGTCGGGGTCAGGAACGTCAAATCACCCTCGGCGTACATTCTTTCTATCTCTTCCAATGTGCGGCTGCCGCTTAAATCAAAACGTCCGCTTCTTACGCGGACGAGTCCGGACATATGCGCATGGCAGCCGAGCTTTTCTCCAATATCATTACACAGCGTTCTTATATACGTTCCCTTTGAGCAGGCAACGCGCATTGAAAACGCGCGCACATTCTCAGGGCTTGGCATAAAATCAAACGCCTCTATCCTGCTTATGTAAATTTTCCTCGGCGGACGCTCTATCTCTTCGCCCTTGCGGGCAAGCTCATACAGCTTCTTTCCGCCTATTTTAACAGCGGAATACATGGGCGGCACCTGCTCGGATGCGCCTTCAAATCCCGCGGCGGTGTTTTCAATATCCTCCGCGGTAACTTTGACGCTTTCCATATCAACAGCCGCGATAACGCTGCCCGACGCGTCCTGGGTGTCGGTGGCGCTGCCGAGCGCGACCTTTGCCGTATACTCCTTGTCGGTAGCGGTCAGCATATCCGCAGCCTTTGTCGCCCTGCCGACGCACATCGGCAGCACGCCCTCGGCATCGGGGTCCAAGGTCCCGGTATGACCGATTTTTTTTGTGCCAAGCAGCCTGCGCAGACGGTTCACAACGTCGTGGGATGTCATGCCGGCAGGCTTATATATATTGATTATCCCGCTCAGTTCGCCCATCTTTTGTCAAGCTCTCCCTTAAGCTCCCCGATTATCTCGTCAACTGTTTTGTTAAAGGCACTGTAACCACTGGCATGGATATGACCGCCTCCGCCAAGCGCGGCGGCAACCTCTGCGACGTTCATGTAGCTGTTTGAGCGCAGACTTACCTTAAACTCTCCGTTTTCGCGTTCTCTTATGTACGCGCCTACCTCAACACCCTGAACATTGCCCGGCATATTGACAATACTGTTCGCTTCGGACTCGGTTATGCCGCAGCTGTGAAAATCGCTGTCGGACAGAAACAGCATTGCGGCTCTGCCGTCACAGCCCACATGGAGCTTGTCTACCGCGATACGCATTAGCTTGTAGTAACCTATTGACTTTGTGGAAAACAGCACGCGCGCCATCTCGGAAAAGTTTATGCCGGTATCGATAAGCGCCGCAGCTGTACGCAGCGTGTCTCCGGTCACGGACGAATACTTAAAATTGCCCGTGTCGGTAGTAAGACCGATATACAAATTGGCGGCAATGTCATGTGTCACTTCCTCACCCATTTCTTTAAGCAGCATATACACCAGCTCGCAGGTGGACGAGATCTCTTTCGCCACCGTGCCGGACGAAGCAAACTTAACGTGGGTAATATGGTGGTCTATGGCAATGGTGTTGCCGTGGTTCAGGAACGCCTGCTCATACTCGCCGAGGCGCATGGAGTCCGCGCAGTCAAGCGCGATAAGCAGATCGCAGTCCTCAATTTTAAGCAGCGGCTCGTCACCGGTTACAACAAGGCTCCGCGCCTGAACATCAGGGTAGGCAAGCAGGAATACACGACTCATTTTACCCATGTTCCGAAGCGCCAGACTCAGCGCGTATGTGCTGCCCATGGCGTCGCCGTCCGGGTGGGTATGCGCAAACAAACCCACCTTTTCGGCATTTCTGATAATCGGTATTAATTCTTTGAACATCTAAATCATTCTCCTATGCTATAGATCTCTGAGCAAGCTTTGTATATGAGCTCCGTATTCAATACTGTCATCTTCAACAAAGGTAAACTCCGGCGTTTGGCGCAAATTAAGCCTGCGGCTTATCTCCTTGCGTATAAACCCGCCGGCGCTCTTTAGCGCTGCAAATGCATCCTTTTTTTCTTTATCGCTGCCCATAACGCTTATGTTCGCTTTGGCATACTTTAAATCCTTTGTCACACGTACCGAGACAACCGAGATCATCTGCGGGATCCTGGGGTCCTTAAGCTCGCGTATAACCGCAGAAAGCTCGCGCTTTACCTCCTCGGAAATTCTGTCTGTCCTGCTGTAATTAGCCATAATCATAATCCTCCGAAATTCTTAAATTACTCGGGATCCACCTGCGCCATTATATATGCCTCGATCACGTCGCCGTCCTTGATGTCGTTGTAATTCTCGATGCTGAGTCCGCACTCGTATCCGGAGTTGACCTCCCTAACGTCGTCCTTAAATCTCTTGAGCGAACCCAAATTGCCCTCGTGAATAACAATGCCGTCGCGCACAACGCGGACAAGACTGTCGCGGCGTATCTTTCCGTCGGTCACATACGCGCCGCCGATTGTGCCGACGCCGGAAACCTTGAATGTGGTCCTGATCTCAACATGACCGGTCACTTCCTCGCGGAATGTGGGTTCAAGCATACCTTTCATGGCTTTTTCGATATCCTCGATCGCGTCATAAATTACTCTGTACATACGCAGATCAACGTCAGCATCCGCCGCTGCGTCGCTGGCTCCCGCTGTGGGACGCACATTAAAGCCGACGATTATCGCGTTTGACGCACTGGCAAGCATAACATCCGACTCGGTGATCGCTCCGACCGCGCCGTGGATAACCGAAACGCGGACCTCATCATTTGAAATTCTTTCAAGCGACTGCTTAACCGCCTCAACGCTGCCCTGAACGTCAGCCTTGACGATTATGTTAAGCTCCTTCATCTTTCCCGCCTCGATATGCTCAAACAGATTATCAAGGGAGATCGTTTCAGCAGCCTTCTGCCGCTCCTGCTTCTCCTTGAACTTTCTGTTTTCAACAACGGCTCTGGCGCGTCTTTCATCGTCTACCACATAGAACTCATCGCCGCCTTCCGGCACTTCGTTGAGTCCCAATATCTCAACAGGTATCGAAGGTCCCGCTTTTTTGACCGACTTGCCCTTGTCATCGTTCATGGCGCGGACTCTGCCCATAGCGGTTCCTGCAACAACCAGGTCCCCGACACGCAAAGTGCCGTTCTGGACAAGGACTGTTGCGACCGTGCCTCTGCCCTTGTCAAGCTGAGACTCTATAACGGTACCCTTTGCCTTTCTGTCCGGATTTGCCTTAAGCTCCTTCATTTCGGCAACCAGCAGTACCATTTCAAGCAGCTGCTTGATATTCAGGTTCTTCTTTGCCGAAATCTCAACGCAGATCGTATCGCCGCCCCATTCTTCGGGAACCAGATTGTGTTCCATAAGCTCCTGCTTTACTCTGTCCGGATTGGCGCCTTCCTTATCTATTTTATTAATAGCGACTATTATCGAAACCTTCGCCGCTTTGGCATGGTTTATCGCCTCAATCGTCTGCGGCATAATTCCGTCATCCGCCGCAACGACCAATATGGCAATATCTGTCACCAGCGCTCCTCTGGCACGCATGGCTGTAAACGCCTCATGTCCGGGCGTGTCGAGGAAGGTTATCTTCCTGTCTCCCACGCGGACGCGGTGAGCGCCGATGTGCTGTGTAATTCCGCCGAACTCGCCCTCGGTAACGTTGGTATGTCTGATAGCATCGAGCAGCGAGGTCTTTCCGTGGTCAACATGACCCATAACCACAACCACCGGCGAACGGGGCTTGAGCTGCTCAGGCGTATCCTCGAAGTCATCAAATAGTTTCTCCTCTTCCGTGAGAATTATTTCTTTTTCGAAAGTTCCACCCATTTCCTCAACTATAAGCGAGGCAGTGTCAAAATCGAGAGTCTCGTTAACCGACGCCATAATTCCCAAAAGCATAAGCTTTTTGATTATCTCAGCCGGCGAGCGCTTCATTCTTTTTGCAAGCTCGCCCACCGTGATCTCGTTCGGTATGAGAACGTGTACCGGTTCGGCGGCTTTTTTCTTCTTTTCAACCTTTTTGAGAACGTTTTCGGGTTTGCGCTTCTGCTTTGTACTGTGCTGCTGGCGCTGCTGCTGTTTCTTTTTCTGGTTTATCTTCTGCTTCTTGTCGCCTTGCTTGACGTTTTCGGGAATAAGGTCCTCTATCTTCTCATCGTCTATACGGTCAAGGTCCACATTGTTAACTCGTGTATCGACAGTCCTTCTCTTTCTGCCTATCTCAATTTCCGCTGCCGGCGTAAAGTCGACCTCGACCTCCTGGGTTTCCTGCTTCGCCTTCTTTTCGGGCTCAGGCTTCTTCTCCTCTTTCTTTTCGAGGACTGAAAAGTCTTTCGCCGCATTTTTCTGGGTAAGATACTCAAAAATCACATCCAGCTCATATTCCGACAATGCGCTCATGTGGTTTTTTGTCGAAACGCTGTAATCATGCAGCACCTTTACGATATCCTTGCTTGGGAATCCGAATATCTTCGACAACTCATAAGCTCGTATTTTTTCCATTATTTATATCAACCCTTTCTGCTGTTTTCTGATCGTTCCGCCTCAAGCCCGCGGCACGGCAAGCTATGTGCGGAACTTCGGTCTATGCTGCCGGTCATGCCCCCGCGTCGGTCAGGATCTTAAGATATATATCCCTGCTGACCTTTCTGCGGAACGCCCGCTCAAGAACACGCTTTTTTTCGGCGAGCGGCAGACAGTCGGCGCAGACGTAAAGCCCGCGGCACTGTGCTTTTCCGTCTTTGTCCAGCCGAATTTCCCCTTCGGTCTCAACAATGCGGTAAAGCTCCCGTTTTTCCATACGGTTCCTGCAAACCGCACACATTCTTATGGGCATAACCTACTCCGTTCTTCCTAAAATGGCGTTGACCTCGTCCTCCATATCCTGCTGGCTGACCGAGTCCGCGCTGTCCGCGCCGGCGGACACAACGCCGTTTCTGAGGTCATCCGCCTCATCGTCCGGAACAGAGTGCAGGTCTATCTTCCAACCGGTAAGTCTCGCGGCAAGGCGCACGTTCTGACCCTCTCTGCCTATTGCCAGTGAAAGCTGGCTTTCGGGAACGATCACCTTGCACATCTTCTGGTCCGGAAGGACCTCGATAGAAACAACCTCAGCCGGGCTGATCGCGTTTGAAACAAACTCCGCCGGGTCGTCGCTGTACTTGATTATGTCTATCTTCTCTCCGCGCAGCTCGTTTATAACGTTCTGCACTCTCATGCCTCTGGGACCGATGCAGGTTCCCACCGGGTCAACATTGCGGGTGTTGGAAGCCACCGCGATCTTTGATCTTGAACCCGCCTCTCTGGAAATTCCCTTGAACTCAATAACCCCCTGCGAAATCTCCGGAACCTCAAGCTCAAACAAACACTTTACCAGACCGGGATGCGAGCGCGAGACCACAAGATGAACGCCCTTAACGCTGTCGGCGACCTCGACCACAAACACCTTGTAGCGTTCGCCTACTTTGTAGTTGTCGTTCTTGACCTGCTCGTTGCTCATAAGTACCGACTCGGTGCCGTCTATGTCCAGCATAACATTGCGGCGGTCGATCTTTCTGACAACCGCGTTTGCTATGCTGTTCTCCCTGTCGCTGTATTCGTCAACCATTTTCTCGCGCTCCGCCTCGCGTATTCTCTGGAACACGACCTGGCGGGCAGTCTGAGCGGCAATTCTGCCAAATGACGACGGGGTAACTTCAAACTCCGCTATGTCGCCGACTTCATATTCGGGCTTTATATCGCGGGCGTCGAACACCGAAATCTCGGTTTCTCTGTCCTCAACGTTTTCAACAACCGTCTTTCTCGCGTAGATTTTTATATCTCCGTCCTCCGAGAACTTAACGTTTATATCGGAAACCGCGCCGTAGTTCTTCTTATACGCTGAAATCAGCGCGCTCTCCAGCGCATCAAGCACAACGTCCCTGCTTATGCCCTTTTCCTCCTCGATCTCTTCCAATAAGTTAAAAAGCTCTGAACTCATTTTTTATGAAACATCCTCTCTGTACATTATTTCCGCAAGTCTGCAAACAATCAAAAATCAAAGTGTATGCTGACGCGGGCAGTCTGTTTTTGGGGAACCGTTACCTTCTCCCCGTCTATATCCAATATTATATTATTTTCACTGTCAAATCCGTCAAGGGTCCCGGTCAGCAGCTTGCTGCCGTCTATCGCCTTGTACAGACGAACGTCCACCGTCTCCCCGATGCTGCTTTCAAAATGCTCCCTGTGCCTGAGCCTGCGCTCAATGCCCGGCGACGAGACCTCAAGATAATAGTTGCCCGGTATCGGGTCGTTTTTGTCAAGAACGTCGCTAAGCGCCCTCGAAAACTCTTCGCACTCGTCGATATTAATTCCGCCCGGCTTATCTAAGTATACGCGCAGAAAGCTGTTTCCGCCCTCCTTGGAAAACTCGGTATCATATATCTCAAACCCGAATTTCTCCGCAATCGGCAGGGCTGTATCATAAACGATTTTTTCGGTTTTTCCGAGCTGCACAATTTCCACCTCGCTTTTTAAAGCTAAAGAGTGAGGTTTCCCTCACTCTCCGAACCGATATTCTACATACAACATAGCATATAATACCATAATTTCGCGTGTTTGTCAACACCCTTTGTTAAAAAATTTCAAAATCTCAGCCTTATCCGCGGTTTTCCGACAGTTTTTTAAGCTCCTCCTGGAACGTCTCGATATCCTTGAAGTGTTTATATACCGACGCGAAGCGCACATACGCCACCTCATCAATTTCCATAAGCTTTTCCATGACCATTTCGCCGATCTTTTCGCTGGAGACCTCGCGCTGAAGAGAGTTATGGATATTGCTCTCGATCTCGCTGATCATGGCATCCACAGTCTGAAGCGGCACCGGTCTGCTGGCGCAGGCATTCAATATACCGCGCTCAAGCTTATCACGGTCAAAGCTCTGTCTTGATTTATCTTTTTTTACAACGATTATCGGAACGCTCTCCACCTTTTCGTAGGTAGTGAAACGCTTGCCGCAGTTTAGGCATTCTCTGCGTCGTCTTATGGCGGTTCCGTCCTCGGTAGAGCGTGAATCTACAACCTTGCTGTCAACCGAGCCGCAATACATACAGCGCATATCTATCCTCTCCCTGTCAGTAATTTAACACAATTATATTATATATTAACATATCGTTAATGTAAAGAAAGTATACAGAATTGTCACAAAAACGTAAAGTTTTTTTAAGTTTTACAGCCGAAAAAATAATAAAAAAACAAATTTGCGGGAATATTTTTTCTCTGTCGGGAAAAACTGTAAGCGGAGGTGATAACATGACGACCAAAGAACTATTGTATATCGAGGACGCCCTCGGTCACGAGCAGTTTTTTGAGAACAACTGCAAAGCGCTGGCAGGTCAGATCCAGGACCCGGAGCTTAAAAACTACGTCAACCACTTGGTAGAACAGCACAAACAGACATTTCAGAATTTTTACGGATTGCTGTAATCCGCAGCCAAATTTAAGAAGGAGTGAAAATAATGAGCACAGCGACACAAACCAATCTTGGAGACAAAGAGCTTATGGAAAACATACTGATGCTTGAGAAGGGCGTGTGCGACCTGTTTATGCACGGCACTATAGAGTCGCCCACAGAGGACGTTCACAAGGCGTTCTGCACCGCTCTTAACAGCTCTCTTGCTATGCAGGACACGATATATGAGAGAATGGCGGAAAAAGGCTGGTATCCCACCGAGCAGGCGGACCAGTCAAAAATCGACGGGGTCAAGCAGAAATTCAGCGCCCAGATGTCAAACTGAGCATAAATCTGAACAGTATTATTGAATTGTACAAGTTAAACATTATTATTTTTTAAATATTTGTTCAATAATCGATTTATTTGGGTTGACAAAACTGCATAAAAGCAGTATAATACTAAAAGGAGCAAAGGCGCTCACCGTTTTAGGTGGGCGTCTTTGCTTTTTGACCGTTTGCGGATACGAGGTTCTCTATACCGCTAAACAGAACCGGAATGTATTATATTATACACTTTCTCCTTTACAAAACAATTACCAAACAGATTTGTGCTGCGCAAACGGTCATAAAAAAGCGTCTCCGCCGAATGCGAAGACGCTTTTTCTTTAATCAAATATTTTATAATAAATTTTCAGCCAGCTGCGTACTATTCGGCTTTCGGAATATGTCTCGATCGCACGTCTGTACGCCTCAAGAGTGGTGTTGCGGAAAACCCCGCCCCTTGAAATTTCGTAGTGGTTGCCCTTTGAGTACTTGTTTGTGTCTATGGCATAACCGTATGTAAAATATCTTTTTGTCTCGCGCAGCACTTCCTCGTTAAAATATCCTCCCGGATAGGCTATCGCTGTGACGTTCTTTCCGGACGCCTTCGCGATTGCCGCGCACGAGTCGCGAAGCTCCGCATTAAGGTCGTCCGGGCTGAGACCGGTCAGGTCAATATGGTGCGCGGTATGGCTCTGGACGCTCACAAGACCGCTTTGGGACATCTCCCGTATCTGAGCCGCGCTCAGGTAACCATCCCTTCCGATATAGTCGGACACCATAAATATCGTCGCCTTAAGGCTGTACTTACGGAGCAAAGGGAAAAGCTGGGTATAACAGTCCTCGTAACCGTCATCAAACGTCAGGATTACCGGCTTGTGAACATTATACGCATTTTCATATTCCTCGGCAAGCAGTGTGGTGAAGCCGTTGGCTCTCAGATATTCAAACTCCTCCTCAAGCTGCTCCGGACGCACATACAGATTGGCGTCGCCGTTTCTCGGCTCCTCGGACACACAGTGGTACATCAGCACCGGAACTCCCGGTTCCGCACAGTAGGGTACCACAAATGCCGCAAGCAGCGCAACCGCCGCTATCGCCGCGATGATGCCGCGCCGCCTTCTGATTTTCCTTCTTCTGACTCTGTTCATATTGATACCGCAGCGCTAAGTTATTTCACAACAACGTTTATCAGCTTTTTGGGTACCGCAATGCACTTCACTATCCGCTTGCCCTCGGTCAGCTCTTTGATCCTGTCGTTGCTCATCGCAAGTTCAGTCATTTCATCCCGCGTAAGGTCCGGACTGATCTTTATCTTATCTCTGATCTTGCCGTTTATCTGGAGTACGATCTCTATCTCATCGACCGTAAGCGCGCCCTCGTCGTATTCGGGCCATTTGTGGGTCGCCAGATTGTTTGTCTTGCCTATCATCTGCCACAGCTCCGATGTTATATGCGGAACGAAGGGTGACAGCAGCACTATCAGCGATGTGAGCGCCTCGGACACAACCGGCTTATTATACGCGTCCTTGGGCGTATGCTCTTTGTAGTAATAAAGCGCGTTTACCATTTCCATTATCGCGCTTATCGCAGTGTTGAAGCTGAAACGGTCGCAGTCTGCGGTCACCTTTTTGATTGCGCTGTGGACCGCTAAACGCAGTTTCTTTTCATCGGAATTCAAAGCCGCCTGATCGGGCTTTTCGTCCGTAACGCAGTCCTTAAGATCCTCTACCGCTCTCCAAACTCTGTTCAAAAATCTGTATGAACCCTCAACGGCGGTGTCGTTCCAGTCAAGATCGCGCTCAGGCGGCGCCGCGAACAGTATAAACAGTCTCGCGGTGTCCGCACCGTATTTCTCAACGATCTCCTCCGGGCTGACCACGTTTCCCAAGGTCTTGGACATCTTGGTTCCGTCCTTAAGCACCATACCCTGTGTGAGCAGGTTTTCAAAAGGCTCATCGCAGCTGACATAGCCGAAATCATGAAGCGCCTTTGTGAAAAATCTCGCGTAGAGCAGGTGGAGTATCGCGTGTTCAACGCCGCCGATATACTGGTCAACGTTCATCCAATAGTCCGTCTTTGCCTTGTCAAACGGCATCTCGGTATTATGCGGGTCGCAGTATCTTAAGAAGTACCAAGACGAGCATACAAATGTATCCATCGTGTCGGTTTCGCGTCTCGCGTGACCGCCGCACTTGGGGCAGGTAGTGTTCACAAAATCCTCGCACTCGCTGAGCGGAGACTTGCCCTGACCGGTGAACTTCACATTCTCCGGCAGCATAACCGGAAGCTGATCCTCAGGCACAAGCACCTCACCGCACTTGTCGCAGTAAACGACCGGAATTGGCGCACCCCAATAACGCTGTCTGGATATCAGCCAGTCTCTTAAGCGGAAGTTCACCTTTCCTCGACCGATGCCGCGCTCCTCAAGTTTGGCGGTTATAGCCTTTATCGCTTCTTTATTGTTCATTCCGTTAAATTCGCCGGAATTTTCCATAATACCCTCGGCGGCAAACGCCTCGGTCATATCCTCGGATCTCATGTTCTGACCCTCAGGCTGGATAACGATCCTGATAGGCAGATCATACTTCTTCGCGAACTCGAAATCGCGCTGGTCATGAGCGGCAACGCCCATAACTATGCCGGTTCCGTAGTCAAGCAGAACGTAGTTGGCAAGATAGAGCGGAACTCTGTCGCCGGTAAAAGGATGAATAAGATATGTTCCGCTGAACACGCCTTCCTTTTCGGTATCTGTCGCGGAGCGCACGATCTCGCTCTGGCTCTGCACCTTTTTGATAAACGCGCGGCATTCCGCCTCGGTCTCCTTGCCTGAGATCAGCTCTTCAACCAAAGGATGCTCCGGCGCGATCACCATGTAGCTTACGCCGAATATCGTGTCGGGACGGGTGGTATAAACCGTGAGGCTCCTGTCGCTGCCTTCAATTTTGAAATCGACCTCCGCACCCTCGCTTCTTCCTATCCAGTTGGTCTGCATCGACTTGACCTTATCGGGCCAGCCCTTGAGCTTATCTATATCGTCAAGAAGCCTCTGGGCATAGTCGGTAATCTTAAAGAACCACTGCTCCAGATCCTTTTTGCCAACCTCGCTCTTGCACCGCTCGCACTTGCCGTTTACGACCTGTTCGTTTGCAAGGACCGTGGCGCAGGACGGGCACCAGTTAACATATGATTTTTTCTTGTACGCAAGACCGTGCTTATAGAGCTGCTCGAACATCCACTGTGTGAACTTATAGTATTCCGGCTTTGCGGTCGCGACCTCGCGGTCCCAGTCATAACTAAAGCCCAGCCTTTTAAGCTGACCGCGCATAACGTCAACATTTGACCATGTCCAGTCCGCGGGCTTGGCTCCGCGCTTTATCGCGGCGTTCTCGGCGGGTAGTCCGAAGGAGTCCCAGCCCATCGGATGCAGCACATTATAGCCCTGCATCTTTTTATATCTCGCCACAACATCGCCTATAGAATAGTTCCTCACGTGTCCCATATGCAGGTTGCCTGACGGATACGGGAACATTTCAAGCGCGTAATACTTGGGCTTATCCGTATCCTCCGAGATCTTAAACTCATCAGTTTCCTGCCATATCTTCTGCCATTTTTCCTCTATGGTCTTAAAATCGTACTTCAAAATCTAATCATCCTTTCAATCTGCTTTTACGAAATCAAATCCGATATATCTACTTTTACGCCGTCTTTCCAAATGCGTTCCAGTCCGTAAAACTCTCTGGTTTCCTCCAAAAAGATATGGACCACAGCATCGTCATAACCCAGCAGTATCCACTGAGCGGTACGGTAACCCTCCTTGTTGGTCGGAGTTATGCCGTCCTTTTCAAGCTCCTCCTCAACGCTGTCACACAGTGCCTTTACCTGCGTGTCGGAGCCACCTGTTACGATGATAAAGTAATCCGTCATGGTCGTGAGCGCGGATATGTCGATAACCTCTATATCCCTGCCCTTTTTGCTGTCAAGCACCTTGACTATTTTATTAACGGTTTCGCTGCTGCTTGCCATAAAGCTTCTCCTTTCTCCGTTTAGTGTCTGAAATTCTCATCGATCAGCTCCTCGGTTCCTTCCTCGTCGCATATAAAGTACGAGACTCCGCCGCGGTAATCCGCATCGCCGGGAAGCTGGAATATGTTTATGTTTTTTCTGCCTATCTTAAAAACGTCGAACATCAGCTCGCGCACCTCGGCATTATTAAGGTCGGTTGTGGTGTTTTTCATGACCGCGCTGTAAAGAAACGGCGCTTTTAAAATGCCAATCGGACTGAGCGCCTTCTTCATAACCGCCGAGTAAAATTCAGCCTGAGCTTTGTTCCTATCAATATCGCCCATGGGATAGCCGGTTCCGTCGTCGTTCTTTCGGAAGCGCATGAACATCATCGCGTGTTCGCCGTCCAGCTTCTGCCGTCCCGCCTCAAGCTCAATCGTAAGACCCTGAACCGGATCATGATAGTTCATGTTTACCGGAACGTCTACCGTGACTCCGCCGAGAGCGTCAACTATCTCACGGAAAGCGTCAAAGGTTATTGTGGCGAAAAAGTCCGTCTCAAGTCCGGTAACGCTTTTGACCTCCTTTTTCAGGGTATCGATCCCCGAAAAATACGCCGAGTTGATTTTCTTATCGTTTCTGTTGTTTTTTACTCTGGTATCCCTCGGAATTTGCAGAATACTGACCCTGCCGTCAATGTTGTCGACCTGAACCATGAGTATCAGATCGGTCCTGTAGCCGTCCACATCCACTCCGGCAACAAGCAGATTAGTCACGTCGGTAAGACGCGACGGCGCTCCGGAGCCGATAAACATACGACCGGCGTTAAAACCGATAACTATAAACGCTATCAGCACAACAGCGGACAATATCCTGACAAGAGGTGACTTTCTTCTCATCATCCGTCTCCTTTGATAATCAGGTCATTTCTGGCGTGCATAGTGTCGGGATGTATCACAAGACCGCGCTTAATCAAATCCTTTATGGTCTCGTCAATTCCGTAAATGATCGCTTTGTCAATATCCTCATACGCCATGCGGCGCAGCTTCGCGACTCCGTCAAAGTCACGGTTCGGCTCGATATAATCCGCTATGTATATTATCTTGGTCAAAAGGCTCATGCCGCCCTTTCCGGTGGTATGATACTTGACGGCGTCGAGTATCTCCGGGTCGTATATCCCGAACTTGCGCTGCGCGTCGCAGGCGCCCAGCGGACCGTGCAGGATCTTCGGCATTATTTTTGACATCGGGTCGACCGGCACTCCGTACTCGGTCATAAGGATCTCTTCCATTTTCTCCGGAGGGTATTCCTTGGCGCAGTCGTGAACCAGTCCGGCAAGGTACGCCTTTTCCGTGTCGGCGCCGTATCTTTCAGCAAGCTGTTTCGCTTCTCCCGCAACGCCCAGCGAATGAACATACCTCTTGGCGCTGAGTATCTTCTTAAGCTCGGTCTTTATCTCGTCAATGTTTACCGCGCTTATTGGTTCAGCCATTTTAACCACCTCCGTATAGCTTGTGTTTATTTATATATTCTATTACTCCGTCATGGGTAAGGTACCGGATCGACCTGCCTTCCTTCACCCTCTCCCGAAGCATTGTGGACGAAACATCCACATGGGGCATCTGAAGGCGGACAATATCGGCAGAAAACCTGTTTTTAAGCTCCGCGATCTTTATATCGATCTCCGCGTCAGGCACGCCTGAGCGATCGGCGACAGCCACGGTGCAAAGGCTGAATATAACTTCGGGCTTGTACCACTTGTCCATATAATCCAGCGAGTCCGCACCGACCAGAAAATACAGCCGGCAGCCGGAATACTCGCCGTCCTTAAGCTGTCTTAATGTGTCAGCGGTATATGTGACGCCGTTTCTGACGATCTCAATGTTCGAAAGTTCAAACGACTGATTTTCATCAACCACCGGTCTAAGCATATTATATCTGTCCATACCGCCGGCTTGACCGGTATTTTTGTACACGATCCTGCCGGTTGGTATGAACAGCACCTTTTTGAGTCCAAGCTGTTCCAAAGCCTGCTGGGCTATGACAAAATGTCCGAAGTGGGGCGGATCAAATGTTCCGCCCATAATCCCTATTTTTGTTTTTGCCTCATCCATAAATCAGTATGCAAGAACTTCGGTTACGCCCTCGTCAACAGTTTTGGCGCCTTTTCCGTTTGGTTTCGTCTTGAATATCTCAAAGTTCGGCGAGGTGCTGTTGTAGTACACAATTTCGCCGTTGTCCTTAAGACCGTAGGAGCTGACTCCGCTTACGACCTGACGGGATTTGCCCTTGTTGTTGGAGCAGAACACGTCGCCGGTCTTTGTCTCAAGACTGTAGTTCTTGGCGTACACAATATACTTTCCGCTCTTATCGAAGGTGAACGCGCCCGCTCCGACCTCGGTCGCAAGCTCGGATATTTTTTCGCCCGAATAGGTCTTAAGCGATACCAAGTTCCATGTTATGTCGTAGCTGTCCGCGTATCTAACCGTCTGTCCGTCGGGCGTAATGCCGCAGGAGTAAGCGGTGTCGCTGATCTTCTTGTCGCTTCCGACAACGCCGTTGGTGATCGCCATCACATACAGCGCTCCGCTCTCATACGCCGGATCATAACCTTGAATATACGCGGCGTTGGTAAAGTCATCGTTTATGGCAAACTGGCATACGCGGCTGTGGTCCGAATCATCCAGCACAGTGACGTTGCTTGCCATAAGCTGTCCC
>CANQKP010000014.1 GCA_947624495.1 uncultured Monoglobus sp.
TTTGTGGGAAAGAGGAGCGCCCGCCAAGAAAGGCGATGCTTTCGAAGCTTGCGAGAAAGCGAGCAAAGAGGCGAGGCAAATAAGCGCCGTAAGGCGCACAGGGTTCCCGCAAAGCCCAAAGGGCTTTGTGGGAAAGAGGAGCGCCCGCCAAGAAAGGCGATGCTTTCGAAGCTTGCGAGAAAGCGAGCAAAGAGGCGAGGCGCGACGAGAGAGTATAACTGATGATTGCGCATAAGTTTATGTGAGGAAAGTCCGAGCTCCATAGGGCAGAGCGCAAGCTAACGGCTTGTGGAGGCGACTCCAAGGATAGTGCAACAGAAATAAACCGCAGTTTTTGAAATTTTTTAAAAACTGTAAGGGTGGAAAGGCGAGGTAAGAGCTCACCCGGCGATATGGCGACTTATCGTTGATGTAAACCCCGCTCGGAGCAACACCTGAATCGAAGATCAAGCCTGCCCGGTGCCTTCGGAGATTGGTGGCTTAAGACGTATGGCGACTTACGTTTGAGATAGATAATCATCTAATACAGAACTCGGCTTATGTTATGCTCAAGTCATAAAAACACTGTTCCGCGGAACGGTGTTTTTATTTTGATAAATATTAATTTAAGGATTGTAATACTTGAAAAAATGTGATATAATTCCGTTAGTATAAAATTTTAGCAAAACGGAGGAATGAAAATGAGTCTTACAATCAAACCCGTAGACAGCAAGGATTTTGTAAAATACGGCAGAGTGGTTGACGGATACGACTGGAGCGAGCTTCTCAAGACCCTTGAAAGCTGCTCGCCAAAGCCTGAGGACGTGGTGTATGTTCCATCATGTCAGGAGCTTGAAGCACTTGACGCAAAAAAATACCTTTCCGATAATGTTTACGGCGGAATGCCGGTCCAGATCGGTTACTGCAACGGCACCAACACGCTGCTCAACTGCCTTGAGTATCACAAGGACAGCGAGATAGACATTGCCGCCGATGATGTGGTTCTGCTTGTGGGAAGCCAGCAGGACGCGGCGGGCGGCACATATGACACGTCAAAGGTTGAGGCGTTCTTGTGTCCCAAAGGCACTGCGGTTGAGCTGTACGCTACCACGATGCATTACGCACCGTGCAGCGCGAAGCTTGGCGAAGGTTTTCGCGTTGTTATTGTGCTTCCCAAAGGCACCAACGAGGCAAAGCCCGATATTAAAATAACAAATGATGAGGATAAGCGTCTGTTTGCGGCAAACAAATGGCTTATTGCTCATCCGGACGCGCCTGAGGCAAGTCAGGGCGCGGTTGTAGCTATAACCGGCGAAAACACGGATATTGCCGGTTTAATATAGGGGGAATTATATGGGTTTTGACATAATTGAAATAGTCAGGTCACTGATACTCGGAATTGTTGAAGGCATAACCGAATGGCTGCCGATAAGCTCAACCGGACATATGATATTAGTCAACGAGTTCATGAACAACTCGGACAGCTTTACATCATCGGATCTGTATCTGTACGTGATCCAGCTTGGCGCGATCTTGGCTGTTGTGACGCTGTATTTCCGGAAACTCAATCCATTTGCTCTGAGCAAAACAAAGCAGGAAAAGGCGGACACGTGGCAGATGTGGTTCAAAGTAATAATCGCCTGTCTGCCCGCGGCGGTTATCGGACTGCTTCTTGACCCGATAATGGAGCATTTTGAAAACTGGGAGGTCGTTTCGGCGACTTTGATAATTTACGGTATCGCGTTTATTATACTTGAAAACCATCCGAAAACGCCGTCGGTATATGACATGAAGGGGATGACTTACAAGACCGCTCTGCTTATAGGAATGTTTCAGGTCCTGTCTATAATTCCGGGAACATCCCGCTCAGGCTCCACAATACTGGGCGCAATGATCGTCGGCTGCTCGCGCGAGATCGCGGCTGAATTCTCGTTCTTTCTGGCAATTCCGGTCATGTTCGGAGTCAGCCTTCTGAAAATTCTTAAGTACGGTCTTGTAATGACCGGCGGTGAGCTGGCGACTCTGCTGGTCGGCATGGTCGTGGCTTACATAGTATCGATGATGGCGATCAAGTTCCTGGTGAACTTCGTGAAAAACCATGATTTTAAAGCGTTCGGCTGGTACCGGATCATTTTAGGATTAGTCGTAATTGCATACTTTTTAATATTTTAAAATAGAGGGACTGCTGCAAAGTATTTTAAAAACATTTTGTATGCAGTCTCTTTTTTGCGGGAGATAAGCAGAATAGTTTTTTGAAAAATCGAATATGATTAATATGCGGCGGATAAAGGAGTGATTTTGTGAATATTATTGTGATTTATAAAAGCAAATACGGCACGACAAAACAATACGCGGAATGGATAGCAGAGGAGCTTGGCTGCGAGGCAGCCGAAGCGTCACGGATAAAGATTGATGATATGGAGAGCTGCGACGTTATCGTATACGGCGGCGGACTGTACGCGGAGTGCATTGACGGCATAGCGCTGATAAACAAGAATTATGACAGGATCAAGGATAAAAACATAATCGTGTTCAGCGTGGGACTGACGGATCCGGGATTTAAGAAGTACTATGACACTGTTGCGGAAAAGAATTTCAGCAGCGAAGTCAGGGATAACATACAGATTTTTAATCTGCCCGGCAAAATGATAATAGATGAACTGAGCCTGCCTCACCGCGGCGCTTTAAAAGCGCTGAGAGCTTTCCTGAAGGCAAAGCCGAGTCTCAGTCCGGATATGCAGATGCTGCTCGATTTGTGCGGCGAGAGCAACGACTTTGTGGACAAAAACGCTATTGGACCTATTATAAAAGCGGTGCGTGATATTGAACAAGTCTGATTTCGGGGTGATAATATGAAGTGGCTCAGGGCTGCGGTAATACTGTGCCTGTGTTACATCACGGCGTGTTTAGCAATTTGCCCGGAGCGCTGTATGGGCGCAGTGACAGACGCGCTGAGCTTGTGCGTCACATCGGTGATACCGGCGCTGTTTCCGTTTTTTGTGTGCAGCTCGCTGCTGGTGGCTATGGGCGCCGCCGATTTGTGCGGCAGAGGACTCAGCGGGATAATGCGTCCGGTTTTCGGGGTTAGCGGTGCGGGCGCGCTTGCGGTTGTGCTGGGCATTATAAGCGGATATCCGGTCGGGGCAAACTGCGCCGTGGAACTGTATAATTCGGGCAAAGTCAGCAAGACCGAGGCTGAGCGGCTGATCGGGTTCTGCAACAATTCCGGTCCGCTGTTTATTATAGGAACGGTCGGATTTGCCATGAACGGAAGCCCTGCCCTTGGCGGGGTACTGTATATAATACATATTATCTCGGCTATACTTACCGGAATTGTGCTGTCGCGCATAATCAGGGAGAGCAAGGTCATAATCAATCCGGTGCCTGTCCGAAAGAGTGCTGTTCCGGGCATGAACGGCATAGCGGCGTTCGGGAGCGCGGTGGCGCGCAGCGTGGTAACAATATTGAATGTGTGCGGATTTGTGGTGTTTTTCGCCGCGGCGGAAAGCACGCTGCCGGATTTTATAGGGCACGAATTCGTGAACGCGTTGCTTGAGATAACCGGCGGCATTAAGGGAATATCCGCGATGAATATCGGGTTTGTGTTAAAATTTTCGCTTATATCATTTTTTCTGGCGCTGTCGGGTCTGTCGGTGTTTTTTCAAACGGCGTCGATCCTTTCGGGTACGGGACTGTCAATCGGCAGCTACGCGCTTGGGAAGCTTATTCAGGGCGCAATTGCGTTTGCGCTCACATTTGCCGCTCTGTCGCTGCTCGGTATCGGAGGAGGATATACCGGTGCCTTTGTCATGAACGGCTCATTCATTCCGGAATATTCGATTTATGCCGGAACACTGCCGCCGCTTGATCTTAAACGATATCTGATATTGATCGGCGGTGAGATCGCATGGTGCGGGCTTATAGTTGGCGTGCTTGCGCTTGCGGCAAAGCTGCTGCCTGAGACCGATTGACATTTAAGGCGCGATGTGCTATATTATCTTTATTAAATACGGAGTTGAGTTATATGCTGTCAAAAGAAAAAGCCGTTTGTATCGGCTCGGTCGAGGCGGGAAATATGGAGTCGGCGGAAAACGCGGTGATCCCTGCCAATTACTCGGTGAACAACACCAAAAGCGGACACGGAATAATGGCGGAAGAAGCACAGACGATCATTGATAGGCTGCGCGGAAAAGCCGCGGAGGTGGTAGGCAGAGACAATGCCAAAAACGGCGCGGATCGTTTGGTTGACGGTGTGCGTATACAGACGAAGTTTTATAACAGCGGCAGAGGCTGCGTGGCTGCGTGCTTTGACAGCGATAACGGAGGAATGTATAAATATCTTGACGACGGCGGAAGACCTATGCCGGTCGAAGTTCCGAAGGATATGTATAACGACGCGGTCAGAGAGTTCAGGCGCCGCATAGCCGGCGGAAAGGTTCCGGGCGTAACCGATGAGAGCCTTGCCTCCGATTACGTCAGAGCCGCAGACTTGACATATGACCAGGCAGTCAGACTGTGTACTCCGCTCACTTGGGAGTCGCTGCTGTATGACTGCGCTGTCGGGGCAGTCCGGTGCCTGATACTGTTTTTTGTCACTGCGGCGGCGGTGTTCTTGATGAAATATAGGACAAGCCGCAGCGGAAAACCCGCCGCGAAAGCCGCGGTCAAGGCGGGAGCGAAAGCTTTCGGTCTTTCTTACGCGGTACACATAATATGCTCGCAGTTCGCAAGGACCGCGCTGTTTAAAGCGTTTGCCGTTCCGTCTCCCGATAAAGACAGCCTGTTTGCGGGAGCGGTATCGGTCTTTGATATAGGAATGAAGACCGGAGCGGGCGGCGGATACTCCTCTCTTAGCGGAGCGGTCGGCAGGTTCCCGAAAATGCTTAAGGCGGGTATGCTCGCAGCGCTGATAACTCTGATCGTATTTGCCGCCGCAGAGCTTGCGGCGTTCATGAGAGGAAAAATAAGCGGCGCGGAGCTTGGAATCAATATCGGAACAATAATACTTTCAAAGACCGCGGCTGTGCTTTTCTACGCTGCCGCCTCGGTCATTTTGGCATATTATGCCCTGCTTCCGGCGTTTTTGAACATAGCAGTCTGCATTGCCGCGGCAATGCTGGGCGGGCTTTTCGGACGCGGAATAGCCGTGAGGCTGACTATAAAATTTCGGAGAGGTGAGAGCGCATGATAAGCAAGTGTGATGAGTGTATATACTATGATTATGATGAGGATTTTGAAGAATACGTATGCCTTGCCGACCTCGACGAGGACGATATGGCGAAAATAATGTCGGGGAGGTATAAGGATTGTCCGTTTTACCGTCCCGGCGACGATTATACAATAGTAAGAAAACAGAACTAAATTATTTATTTGATTATTCCAAAAGTAGTATGGCAGAATATTCCAAATTTATTCCTTTACGGATAAAGTTAAGCGTGCGAATAATATCCCTGCGCCATATATGTTTTGTAAGTTCAATTAACGCGTTTATGTTTCCTTCCAATGAAAAAAGCGACTACGTTCGGTAATTGCCTTTATTTATTTTATATGCTCTCTGAAAATGTCCTGAAGCATAAATATATCTCCGCTGACAGATTTTATTGTCGCTATCATAAGCTCATCGGCATCAATTTCAGAAAAATCAAGCTGTTTATCTGACCTGTTCACGAGCATTGATAAAAACAGTCTTTGTATACGCCCATTGCCTTCTCGGAACGGATGCAGGATGTTTAGGTCACAATACAAGTTTACAAATTCAATTATGAATTTATCGCCACTGAAAATTTTTAGATATTTGTCCTTCTTTAGGCGTTCAAATATTCTGCTGCCAAGTTCCTCAATTTTATCAGCAGAACAGAAATTTGTTCCTTTTTTACTCATATTGATTTTTCGAACCGTACCTGCCCAATCATAAATATCCGAAAAAACATATCTGTGCAGGTTTTTATAAAAATCAAAATCAACATTTTCAAACGGAATTTCTATACTTGCTTTTGCTATAAGCATACTTGTGACGCTCTGTTCTATTGAGGCAAGCTGCCTTTCATCTTTTATACCAAACTTATTGATTAATACCGCGGTGTTTTCATAACATCCGTCCTGAATTGAGTCTAACGAATACGGCATTTATACTTGGCGCCTTTCAAGCAATAGTTTTATGAAATCTTCTTTTGTGAGTTCCCCATTGAGAACATCCATACACAATGCTTTATCACTTGCCGGAACGCTATAGCCTTCTATTTCAACTGATGCAACAGCATTATTGAGCGCGCGTTCATTTTCTTTTAGTGTAGCTTGCCGCATAGCAAAAACTCCTTTAAGATTATTTATTAACAGTATACCACAGAAGTTTTATAAAATCAAGTGCATGGTTTGAATTTTGCTGTATCGTTCTTAGCCAATATTGAAGTAGCCGCTGCAAATATGGCAGATAAAATTGCAAATAATATCCACATATCCTTTACCTCCCGAAAATCCGGTTTGTCGTTCCAATCAACGCATCAATAAAGCGAAGTTGTAGGTCAGATACAGAACACCTGCCGTATTAACTTTATTCCATTGTCCGTCTTTGCTATTTTTTGGAGAAAGTTTTCGATACTTTCCTTGTTGTATCCATTTTCGGAGGCATTGGCAATGTAATCAGCTTCCATCAAAATCTGATAGTCTGTACCATCAATGTCAGTATAAGTATGATGGTGACCAACAAGGAATGACACCCGATCGATTTGGGCTGATGTCATGCCTGTATCTTGAAGGAACTCTCTTACCATAGGTGCGCCCTCTAATTCCTGATATTTCCCGTTTGTGTTTCCGTATTTTTTACGGCACAGCGGACAGGCAATATCATGGGTGATTGCAGCAATTTCAAGGATATACTGCGTTTCTGCATTCAACTCTTCCAACTCACCAATCGTTTTTGCATATGTCCACACGCGAATAAAATGATCTATATCGTGGATATTACCCTCAGAAAACGTAATCATCTTTTCAATTATCTGAGAAACAGTCATAATCACTACCTCCGTTAAATCTCAAATTATTGGTTAAATTATATCGCAGGGGAGCTGATTTATATTTATGCTATAACATTAATCAATGTGAGAATAAACACGATCGCCAGAGCAGCGGCGTAAAGCTTTGCCTCTTTGCGTATAGCCTTAAGGTTAGGGTCGTTTTGATAGTCGGTATTGAACATAGTTTGAAGCCCTATATAAATCGGGCGCTTTACCTCCTTGGTTCCGGTGACAAGCACGTTGTAATACCTGTCGTACAGGTCGCGGTGGTTTTCCTTGATGTAGGCATCGCTCTTTTTGGCAATTCTGACGTAGGCGACAACCATTGTAATCAGCGAAAGGAAGAAATATATCCCCCTGAACCAGCCCGAAAGATACTGCGCCTCAAGATTGCCCTTAAACGTGGAATAGATAACGTACAGCGCGCCGCATATAATAAGATAAATGTACAGTTTGGATTTGTATCTGTTCATATATAATTCTCCAATCAGTTTTGCTTTAAATCTTAAATAATTTTAGCATTTAATTCACATTTTGTCAACAGAAAACACCTTCCGTTGTGCGCATTGACATAAAAAAATTCTTAAATTGTGTGTTTTTTTTAACAATAAATTTTAACTTGGTGTTGCAGTTTTAATTTTTTTGTGGTATAATAAGTTGGTTTTATGAATTGTGTTTGAAATTTAATTAACATTTATATACATATTTGAAATAGAATATACAGGAGGTTTTGCAAAATGGCAATACCATTTAAGGGAACAAAGGAGCAGGAGGAAAAGCTCAGAGCGGTTATCGCGGCTCACAAGGGAGAAAAAGGCGCGACGATCCCGGTGCTTCACGAGGCGCAGGATATTTACGGATACCTGCCGATTGAGGTGCAGAAGATCATTGCGGAGGAGCTTAACGTTCCGCTGGCGGAGGTTTACGGCATAGTTACGTTTTATACTCAGTTTTCATTAAACCCCAAAGGCGAGTATCCTATCGGAGTCTGTCTCGGAACCGCGTGCTATGTTAAGGGCAGCGGAGATATCCTTAACAAGCTTAAGAATATACTGGGTATTGACGTTGGCGAATGTACGGACGACGGTCGCTTTTCGCTTGACGCGACCCGCTGCATCGGCGCCTGCGGCCTCGCGCCGGTTATGACGATCGGCGGCGATGTTCACGGCAGACTTACGGTTGATCAGGTTGAAGGCATAGTTAAGCAGTATCAATAGTTTTGTAAAGGAGCGGAATTATGTTATTATCCGAGATTAAAGATATTGTAAAAGCTGAAGTTCTTACCGGAGAGAGCGAGAATGATCTTAGGAACATTGATATACATAACGCCTGCGGAAGCGATATGATGAGCGACGTTTTGGCGTTCGTAAAGGATCAGGCGCTGCTTCTTACAGGGCTGATTAATGCTCAGGTAATCAGGACCGCTGAGATGATGGATATTTTGGCAATCTGCTTCGTGCGCGGAAAGACTCCGCCCGAAAGCGTGATCGAGCTTGCCAAGGATCTGGGAATGGTCGTACTCAGAACCGAGTACCCCATGTACGTGGCTTGCGGTGAGCTTTACGTCAAGGGTCTGGAGGGCGGCAAAAATGCTAAAGCATTATAATATTGACGGTCAGGATTTCTCGATTGCCGGCGAAGCGTCCAGCGACTTTAAAAGACGCCTTAAAAAGCTCGGCATATCGCCCGATGTCATCCGCCGCGTGGCGATTGCAATGTACGAGGCGGAGATCAACACCATAATCCACGGCGGCGGCGGCGAGTGCGACGCCGAGGTTTCGAATGACAAAATAACGGTTACATTCACCGATCACGGTCCCGGTATAAAGGATATTGATCTTGCCATGCAGGAGGGATATTCCACAGCCACCGAGCAGATACGCGAGCTTGGCTTCGGAGCCGGAATGGGACTTCCGAACATCAAGAATTATACGGACGATATGGAGATCGAGACCGAAGTCGGAAAGGGTACGGTTGTACGATTGATTGTTAAGTTATGAGGTGAGGGTATGAACTACTTTCATTCCGTGACGCTTGACAAGAACAAGTGCCGCGGCTGCACAAACTGTATAAAAAGATGTCCCACCGAGGCGATCCGCGTGAGGGACGGCAAGGCACGGATCATAAAGGAACGCTGCATCGACTGCGGCGAGTGCATCAGAGTCTGTCCTTACCATGCGAAAAGAGCGGTGACGGACTCGTTTGACGAGCTTAAGAAATATAAATACAATATAGCTTTGCCCGCTCCGTCGTTTTATGGTCAGTTCAGCGATGTGAATGATATAAACATAATTTTGACCGGACTTAAGAAGATCGGGTTTGACGATGTGTTTGAGGTTGCACGCGGCGCGGAATATATAAGCGAAGCCACAAAAGAGATATACAGCGACAAAAGTCTGAATAAGCCGATGATAAGCAGCGCCTGCCCGGCGGTCGTCCGTCTGATAAGGGTAAGGTTCCCGAATTTGATAGACAGGGTAATAGACCTTATCTCGCCCATGGAGGCGGCGGGGCAGCTTGCAAGAAACGAGGCGGCAAAAAAGACCGGGTTTAAGCCTGAGGATATCGGCGTGTTCTTTATCACCCCGTGTCCGGCGAAAATGACGAGTATAAAAACGCCGCTGCTGCTCGATAGATCGTCAATAAGCGGCGCGATCTCGGTCAATGACGCGTTTAAGCGGCTGTTTCCGCTTATAAGCGGAATAAAGCCCGAAAAGCTTATGACCGCCTCAATGGACGGCGTGTACTGGTCGCGCAGCGGGGGCGAAGCGGACAGTGCGGGAATTGAAAATTACATAGCCGTTGACGGTATTGAAAACGTCATAAAAATCCTTGAGGAGATCGAGGACGATAAGGTTTCGGGTATTGATTTTATCGAGCTTTCGGCGTGTCTCGGCGGCTGCGTAGGCGGAGTGCTTAACGTGGTTAACGGATTTGTCGCAAAAAATAAAATTAAAAATATATCAAAGAATTTAGAAAAATCATACTTAAAGCCGACGGATAACGAGGTGGAGCTAAGGGCGACCCAAAAACTGGAGTATGCTCCGGTAATGCAGCTTGACAGCGACTTCGGCAAGGCAATGGAAATGATGGATAAGCTGGAGGAGATATATGACTCGCTGCCGAAATTGGATTGCGGTTCCTGCGGCGCTCCGTCATGCAGAGCACTGGCGGAGGATATAGTAAGAGGCTTTGCCGATGAGGGCGCGTGTATGATTAATATGAAAGAAAAGGTAAAGGAGCTTGCTCCTGAGATATTAAGCTCCGGCAGCGAGCCGGACATGGATGATAAGGAGTAAAGTTATATGAAGGTATCGGAATATATAAAACTCGGCGGCTAT
The DNA here is from genome assembly GCA_947624495.1 of uncultured Monoglobus sp. Classification (GTDB taxonomy): domain Bacteria; phylum Bacillota; class Clostridia; order Monoglobales; family Monoglobaceae; genus Monoglobus. The sequence goes on from CANQKP010000014.1 coordinate 10,334, forward strand.
GAGCTGCTGACAAAATCGGATTACGGCGACAGAGAGATCGACGGCTGCTATACCGGTGATCTGCTCAGCTGGGTAATGGGCAGGGCGGAGGAGGACAATGTCTGGATCACTGTAATGAGCAATATTAACATAGTCGCGGTCGCCTCTCTTTCGGGAGCCGCCTGTATTGTGCTTGCCGAGGGCGTCAGCCCGGACGAGGGCGTGATAAAAAAGGCGGATGCGCAGGATATAATCGTGCTCAGGTCCGACAAGACAGCCTACGAGCTGTGCGCCGATTACTTTAAGTTTACAAATAATGATAAGCTATGATTTTCATATCCATTCCGCACTGTCACCCTGCGGGGATATGGATATGACGCCGAATAATATAGTAAATATGGCGGTTTTGCTGGGGCTTGACGCGATAGCGGTCTCTGACCACAACACGATTGGAAACGCCGAGGCGGCGATGAAGGTCGGCAGGCGTCAGGGAATGTGCGTAATTCCGGGAATGGAGGTCGAGACGGCGGAGTCCGTTCATGTGCTTACGCTGTATCCCGATCTTGACCGGGCAAAATACGCGGCTGACGCGGTCTACAGCGCTCTGCCGGATATTAAGAATAAGCCTGAACTGTTCGGCAGACAGGCGCTTATGGATGAGAATGACAATATTATCGGGGAGGAGGACAGGCTGCTGCTTTCCTCGACCGAACTGGATCTTAATGATCTGCTGTATCTTGTAAGGGACGCGGGCGGTTTGTATATCCCCGCCCATGTTGACCGACATTCCTACAGCATACTTATAAGCCTCGGATTTATGCCTGAGAATTTGGACGCGGACGGGATTGAGATCTCAAAAAACGTCAAGGATGTGGATGAGTATCTTAAGAACCGACCCGACTTAAGGGGCAGGAAGGTATTCCGCGACTCGGACGCCCATTATCTTCAGGATATTTCAGATCCGGTCAACTTTCTTGATATAAGCAGCGTTACCGAGCTGTTTAAGAATAAGGCGGTGAAATGATATGAAGGAGCTGTCTCTTAATATTCTGGACATTGCGAAAAACTCCGTCAAGGCGGAGGCGACGCGCATAGGCATCAAAATCGATGAAAATATACCGGACAATACGCTCACTATCGTGATATCCGACAACGGATGCGGCATGAGCGAGGAGTTTGTCAACAGAGTGAGGGACCCGTTCACAACCACCAGAACGACCCGCAAGGTCGGCATGGGCATACCGCTGTTTGAGCTTGCGGCGAGTCAGTGCGGCGGCGGACTTGAGATAGAGTCAAAGCGCGGTGAGGGTACTGTTGTTACCGCCCGCTTCGAGTATGACCACATCGACCGCGCACCGATAGGAGATATGCCCGGCACGATAACAACGCTGATATCGGGCAGTCCCGACATAGATTTTGAATACATCCACGTACTAAACGGCACCGAATTTATTTTTGACACAGCCGAGGTTCGCGAAGTCTTGGGAGGAGTGCCGCTTGACACTGCGGATGTTTTGAACTGGATAAACGAATATATTTCAGAAGGACTTGACGGTTTGCGGAAGTCCGGAAATTAATTTGATAAATAATAATTCTAACATATAAAACTTGGAAAGTTTGGAGGTTAAAAATATGAAAAGTTTAGCGGAACTTAAAGCTATACGCGAAAGAGTGCAGAACCAAATGGAGCTGCGCAGCGACGATACCGACAAGACCCGCATTGTTGTGGGTATGGCGACCTGCGGTATAGCCGCGGGAGCGAGACCCGTTCTGAACGAGTTTATGCAGGAGATCGACAAGAGAAATCTTTCGGGCGTAAGCGTGTCTCAGACAGGATGTATCGGAATGTGCCGTTTTGAGCCTATCGTTGAGGTGTTCAGACCCGGCGAGGAAAAGGTTACGTACATTAAGATGACGCCGGATAAGGTCGCTAAAGTTGTAACAGAGCATATAGTGAACGGCAGACCCGTAAGCGAGTATACTATCGGCGCTGCTGAAGGAGGTAAATAATAAATGAATATTTTCAGATCGCAGGTGCTTGTCTGCGGAGGAACAGGCTGTACGTCCTCCGGAAGCACGGAGCTGTTTGACGAATTTGAAAAGCACCTTGAGGCAAATGATTTGCAAAATGAGGTTAAGCTTGTAAGGACCGGATGCTTTGGTCTGTGCGCGCTGGGACCGGTTGTTATCGTATACCCCGAGGGCGCTTTTTACAGCATGGTTAAGAAGGAAGACGTCAAGGAGATCGTTGAAGAACATCTGCTCAAGGGCAGGATTGTACAGAGACTTCTCTATGACGAGTCTGTTCATGAGAATACTGATGAAATCAAGTCGCTTAACGAGGTCGATTTCTATAAGAAGCAGCAGCGTATCGCGCTGAGGAACTGCGGTGTTATCAATCCCGAAAACATCGAAGAGTACATAGCCCGTGACGGTTACGAGGCTCTCGGCAAGGTGCTGACTGAAATGAAGCCTCAGGAGGTTATTGATGTTATAAAGGACTCCGGTCTGCGAGGCAGAGGCGGCGGCGGATTTTCCACCGGTCTTAAGTGGCAGTTCGCGGCAAACTCCGTAAGCGATGTTAAATATGTGTGCTGTAACGCCGACGAGGGCGACCCCGGCGCGTTTATGGACAGAAGTATACTTGAGGGCGACCCACACGCGGTAATCGAGGCGATGGCTATTGCCGGTTATGCGATCGGCGCAAACCAAGGCTATATATATGTCAGAGCCGAGTACCCGATTGCGGTCCAGAGACTGAGAATAGCGATTGGTCAGGCGAGGGAATACGGCTTGCTCGGCAAGAACATATTCGAAAGCGGTTTTGACTTTGATTTGGATATCAGACTGGGCGCCGGCGCGTTTGTGTGCGGTGAGGAAACCGCGCTTATGACCTCAATCGAGGGACGCAGAGGCGAGCCTCGTCCCCGTCCGCCGTTCCCGGCTGTAAAGGGTCTGTTCGGCGAGCCTACGATCCTCAACAACGTTGAGACCTACGCCAACATTCCGAGAATTATATTAAAGGGAGCTGATTGGTTCTCGTCAATTGGAACAGAAAAGAGCAAAGGTACAAAGGTGTTTGCTCTCGGCGGAAAGATAAACAACACGGGTCTGGTCGAGGTCCCGATGGGTACGACCATGCGCGAGATCATAGAGGATATCGGCGGCGGCATCCCCGGAGGCAAGAAGTTCAAAGCGGCTCAGACCGGCGGACCTTCCGGCGGATGTATACCGGCGGAGCTTATTGACACTCCGATTGACTATGATTCGCTTACGGCAATTGGCTCGATGATGGGTTCGGGCGGTCTTATCGTTATGGACGAGGATAACTGTATGGTCGATATAGCCAAGTTCTTCCTTGAGTTCACGGTTGACGAGTCCTGCGGAAAGTGTACCCCCTGCCGTATCGGAACAAAGCGTCTGCTTGAGATACTCACAAAAATTACCGACGGCAACGGCACAATGGAGGATCTGGACCGTCTTGAAGAGCTTGCGAACACTATAAAGTCGGGTTCGCTCTGCGGACTCGGTCAGACCGCGCCAAATCCGGTGCTGTCCACGCTGAAATATTTCAGAGACGAGTATGTTGCTCATATCAAGGACAAAGTCTGTCCCGCACACGTTTGCAAGGGTCTCGCAAAGTTTGTTATTGATCCCGACAAGTGCCGCGGCTGCAGCCTTTGCGCTAAGCAGTGTCCCGTGAGCGCTATTTCGGGCGAGGTCAAAAGCCCGTTCACTATCGACACAGATAAGTGCATAAAGTGCGGCGCTTGTATCGAGAAGTGCCCCTTTAAGGCAATAAGCAAGCAATAGGGAGGGAATAGAAATGTCTGATAAAGTTAATTTGAAAATAAACGGAATAGAGGTGTCTGTTCCCGCGGACTATACCATTCTTGAAGCTGCGCGTGAAAACGGAATTGATATTCCGACGCTGTGCTATTTAAAAGACGTAAGTCAGACCGGTGCGTGCAGAATGTGTATTGTTGAGATAAAGGGCGCGAGAGCGCTTCAGGCTTCATGCGTTTACCCTGTTTCCGAGGGTCTTGAGGTTTATACAAACACACCAAGAGTCAGAGATCAGAGAAGAGTTACGCTTGAGCTGCTGCTGTCCGACCATGACAGAAAGTGCTTGAGCTGCTCCAGAAATCAGAAGTGCGAGCTTCAGGCGCTTTCGGATGAGCTGGGAGTTCGTGAGATCGCCTATGAAGGCGAGATGAACAACCATGATATAGACGACGTTTCGCCGTCGATTGTAAGAGACAACAACAAGTGTGTACTTTGCCGCCGCTGTGTGAATATGTGTAAAAACGTTCAGACGGTATCGGTTATCGACACAATGGAACGCGGATTTAAGACAAAGATCGGCTCGGCGTTTAACGCGCACCTTTCGGACACCGCCTGCGTAAACTGCGGACAGTGTATAATCTCGTGTCCCACCGGTGCTCTCAGAGAGAAGGACAATACCAAAGAGGTATGGGACGCTATCGCGGACGAGAACAAGGTCGTGATCGTTCAGACAGCACCCGCCGTAAGAGCGGCTTTGGGCGAGGAGTTCGGATATCCTATCGGCACCGCGGTTACCGGAAAAATGGCTGCCGCGCTGCGCAGACTCGGATTTGACAAGGTGTTTGACACCGACACCGGCGCCGACCTTACGATAATGGAAGAGGCGAACGAGCTTGTGGAGCGCATACAAAACGGCGGCAAACTGCCGATGATCACATCGTGCAGTCCGGGCTGGGTAAAGTTCTGCGAGCATAACTTCCCGGACTTTTTGGATAATCTTTCGAGCTGTAAATCTCCCCATGAGATGTTCGGCGCGATAATCAAGAGCTACTATGCAAAAAAGCACAACATTGACCCAAAGAGCATATATATGGTTTCGGTTATGCCCTGCGTCGCAAAGAAGTTTGAGGCGCGCAGACCGGAAATGGAGTGCGGCGGTCTCCGTGATGTTGACGCGGTTATCTCCACCCGCGAGCTTGCCAACATGATCAGGGAAGCCGGAATTATGTTCACCAAGCTTCCCGATGAGGAGTTTGACCAGCCGTTTGAACGCGCCAGCGGCGCCGGCGTAATATTCGGCGCGACCGGCGGAGTTATGGAGGCGGCGCTCAGGACCGCGGCGGACACCCTCGGCGGCAAGTCGGTCGAGGAGATCGACTACCATGTGGTAAGAGGTGTTGACGGTATAAAGGAAGCAACTGTGAATATGGGCGGTATGGACGTAAAGGTGGCTGTGGCACACGGTCTCGGAAACGCCAGAAAGCTGCTTGAAAGCATTCGCGACGGCAAGGCGGACTATCACTTTATTGAGATCATGGCTTGTCCCGGCGGATGCGTAAACGGCGGAGGTCAGCCTATCGTTTCCTCAAAGGAGAAGATGGATAAGGATATCCGCGTTGAACGCGCAAAGGCTATATACTCCGAGGATAAAGCGAGCAAGATAAGAAAGAGCCACGAAAATCCCGATATGATAACGCTCTACAATGAATATCTTGAAAAGCCCGGCTCTCATATAGCTCATGAGCTTTTGCACACCGGCTACACTGATAGAGGCTTGTTCTAAATTTAAAATCGCATTATTTATCTCCCCTGTTTTGAAAAACAGGGGAGATTTTTATGTTCCGCCTATTGCCAATTATAATTAATTATGATATAATATCCATAAATAATGTTAAAATTTTAATGATTGGGGAGAAAAGAATGAAAAAAATATTGTCTGTATTTTTGGCTGTATGCCTGAGCTTGTCGGTTTTCTCCGTGACTGCCGTTTCTGCGGCGGCTGATACGGAAAACAGCGGTCAGGTCATCTATGTTACCGCGCCTTACCTTGACGGCAATAACGCGGCTGCTGTTATTACCAACAACAGCAGCGAGCCGGCTTTGTTTATTGCCGCGGCGCATGACGGCGACGCGATTGCGGCGGTCAGAACAGCTGAGGTCGCGGCGGGCAGCCAAAACCAAGAGGTAAAGCTTGATATGGGCGCGTACTATGCCAATGTCAAGTTCTACATATGGAACGGGAACAGTCTTGCTCCGTATGATGATGTTATCGTTGGAAACCTTGTCGCGTTTCCGGGCGCCGAGGGCGGCGGAAAGTACACCAAGGGCGCGAGAGGAGCGCTTGACAGCGAGGGCGGAAGAGTTGAAGTGTACCACGTTACCAACTTAAATCCGTCCGGCGAGGGTTCATTCAGCGACGCTGTTGGAAACGGCGTTACCGATGACGACTCCGCTGCCGTGGGACGCATTGTTGTGTTTGACGTGGGCGGAATTATCGATGTTCCGAACACGGTGTATGTAAACAGAAACAACATAACGATTTTAGGTCAGACCGCGCCCGGCGACGGCGTTACTTTGACCGGCGGCGACCTTAGAATAGGCAACGGCAGACAGAATGTTATAATCAGATATATGCGTGTTCGCCCCACCAACAAGAACGGCGGGGAGTATGACGGTATCGGCGGACAGTGGAACAAAGATGTTATTATCGATCATTGCTCCACCAGCTGGTTTGTTGACGAGGGACTTACTCTTTATGCCGGCAGCGCCGAAAACGCTACATATACTCAGGGTCAGAGATTGACTGTTCAGAACACGATCGCGGCTGAGAGCATGAGGCTTTCGGGTCACTTCAAGGGCGCGCACGGCTATGGCGGAATTATAGGCGGAACCAACGCAACATATTACCGCAACCTGCTTGCGCATCATGACAGCCGCTCGCCCAGACTGGACAGAGCGCTGCAAAAGACCGAGTTCAGAAATAACGTTGTTTACAACTGGGGCGTTACCAACTCGGCTTACGGCGGTGAGCCGACCTCGCCTCACAATCAGGTTATCAACCCATCCAAGGTCAACTACTCAAACAACTATTACAGCTTCGGTCCCAGCACCCGCGAGGACAGAAAGCCGCGTATATATGACTTTGACAAGCTTTCTAAGGAAGTTGACGGAATAACATACAAGAGTCAGTTCTATATGGAGGATAACTATGTGGACGGTTATCCGGATGTTACGGCTAACAACTGGCTTGACAAAGCGACAAACAAAGCTGCCGATCAGGTTGACAGAATGTCGGAACCGTTCTCGCTTGGAGACGAGATTTATCCGGATCTGAACTTAACTACAGTGCTTTCCGGAGCCGATGTAAAGGACAGCGTGCTTGCGGACGTCGGAGCTACGCTGCCGAAGCGTGACGCCACCGATGCGAGAATTATAGCGGATGCGAAAAACAGGACCGGTCGTATAATCAACCACTCGGACGAGGTTGGCGGCATAAGCGGATTTGAAACCGTCGAGAAGCCTTTTTCGATCCCCGATGAATGGAAAGCCGAAAACGGAATGAGCGCTTCCGACAAGGATGAGGACATCGTTCCTTCCGGAGAGTTCGCGGGATACACATGGATTGAGGCGTACGTCAACGATCTGACAGCTGAGCAGAGCGAGACTCTGCCGACAAATCCGGAGATCGTCGTAACAAGCCCCGCCATAGCGTCGGTGAGCAGCAAGGTGGACGGTGTTTCGGTAAACAACGGAAACTGGACCGTAATAAAAGAGAACGAAAGCGTGAATTACAAAGCGCAGGCGCTTCCGGTGGGCAATACCGCCATTACCAAAATGGAACTTTGGGACGGTTCGAATATGATACAGGAATTCAGCGGCGCTTCGAGTATAGACTGCACGCCGACGCTTGGTATAGGCGAACACTATCTGTCCTGTGTTGCTTACAATGACGCGGGCGAAAGCACACGAAGCACAACTTCGATTGTGTACGTCAACGGTACAAATCAGCCCGAAGGCTGGGAGTTCGCGACCATCGGCTCGCCCGCTTACGGTAACAAGGGCGCGGCATCGGTTGACTCAAACGGAATATACACTATCGGCGGCAGCGGAAAGATCGGCGGCACAGCCGATAAGTGCGGCTTTATGTATAAGAAGGTCACAGGCGACTTTGATATTTCTCTTAAGATGGAGGATATTATGGGCAACGAGAACGGACCTGTGTTTGGTCTTATGGTCAGGAACACCTTGGACACTAATTCTGTTTCGGCGGCTCTGGTTGACGGCTGGATCAAGCTTGGCAGAAATCCGAGAATAGTCGCCCGCACAACCAAGGGCGGCAAGCTCGCCACCGATCCTGATGAGACCAATTCAACTGATCAGAAAACGGGCATATTCTTTAAGGACAGAGACGGCGGCGTTATTTCTGCCAACGTTCTCGGCGAATATAACGACGGCAACAAGAAGGGATATAACTGGCTGCCGGGAGAGGCGCATGAGCTGCCGAACTATATCAGAATTCAGAGAAGCGGCAGCAGACTCGTGTTCTCGGTTTCAAACAGCGGAACAGATTATGCCGATAATATCAGACAGCCGTATGTAATGGATATAGACGGTCTGAGCGATACCATGTATGTCGGAGTTGCAATCGATTCTCATGAAGGTCAGTCGGACGCTTCGCCCAAGAAGTATTATTCGATAGCCCAGTTTAGCGAGCTTAAGCTTGACAATAAGTCGAACTTTGAAGGTCTGCCAACACCTCCGCCCACGCCCACGCCTGCTCCCACTGTAGAGCCTGAAAAGGCGGCGCAGTACAACGTATGGAATGCGGGATCTTCCACCGAGAACGGCGCGCTTGGCACAAGCAGCGTGGTTTACAAGGACGGCGTGGCGGCTCTGAACATTGAAACATTCAATGTTTATAATACTCTTGAGGCGCCCGTAAACAGCGGTGTTGTGAACTTTAACTTTGACGTTTATGTGGACCAAGATGTTGACCGGAGCTTCAGAGTTTATTTCGAGCATACGCCGGGAAGCTTTCAGAACACCAACAACGTGTTTGCCGAGATAATCAACAACGCTTCGAGTCAGATAAACAAAGGACCGACAATTGATAACAGAGCAAACCCGTTCATAACATATGAACAGCTCGGAGGCAGCGGCTGGGTTCACTTTGACACATCAATCGATTACAGCAAGGCAGGCACCGACCAGTTCATAACAATGACCGCGTCAAAGAACGGTGAGACTTTAGGTTCAACAACGATTGGAAGCATCGATGGCAGCGACACGACTTTAAAGTCAATCAGGCTTGTTAAGACAGCGGAACCCACCTACTTCGCGAACATGACGCTGACCCACGACGGTGTGTCAATACTTAAATAAATCAAAAACAGGACGGCGAAGCTCAATCGCCGTCCTGTATTATTTCATCATGTTTTTGTAATTCTCTCCCCATTCCTTCATAGAGTCCAAAATCGGCTCCAGCGTTGTGCCAAGCTCTGACAGAGAGTACTCGACCTTGGGCGGAATTTCGGGGTAGACGGTTCGCGTAATAATTCCGTCCGACTCCATGGAGCGCAGACTGTCGGTCAGCACCTTCTGGCTTATTCCGTCCAGCGACTTGAGAAGCTCCCCAAATCGGCGCGGTCCCGACAGCAAATCTCTGATTATGAGCAGCTTCCATTTACTTCCGATAAGCTGCACGGTGGTCGCTACCGGACAGGCGGGAAGCTCATCTTTCGTAAGCATAAAATTGCTCCTTTCGGCGCGCCGTTTTGATCTCGGCGCATGATCTGTGTATGTTTATATTTTAATTATACTATGCAATTCACAAAAATGTCAATAGTTACAAAAAAGTAACTATATAATAAAAAAGTGCGTACTTGTCATTGGCAATATAAGGGTCTATAATAAAATTACAGAGCGGTGATCGCGCTGAATAATTTTTAGGAGGAAATGGTCATGGCATTATCAAACATCGCGGAATGGAATGAGAGCAAGGTCTCATCAGCCTGCGGAAGCTCCTGCGGGGCAGCGGCTCCTGAGGAAAAGCCCTCGGCTTGCGGGGCTGCGGCTCCGGACGAAAAACCCTCAGCCTGCGGCAGCGCCTGCGGAGCCGCCGCGCCGGACGATAACCGGTAAGGCTTAAATGGCTACCCTGCATATTATGTGGGGCAGCCGAAACCGCTTTGTTAAATACAAAACAGAAAGGAAAAATCATGAAACCGTATTTTGCTTTTCAGTGGCATATTACCGACTGCTGTGACCAGAGGTGTAAACATTGTTATATTTTTTCCGAGGGAAACTGCACCGAGCTTGTTTCGATGCCGCTTGAGGATATGAAAAAAATAATCTCAAACTGTGAGGATATGTGTGAAAAACTGAACCGCACTCCGTATTATTACATAACAGGCGGCGATCCGATACTTCACCCTGAATTCTGGACGCTTATGGAAATAATAAAATCAAGGGGCAGCAAGTTTACAATAATGGGCAACCCGTTTCACTTAAGCGAAGATGTTTGCAAACGCCTGAAGTCCTGCGGCTGTGAGAAGTACCAGCTTTCACTTGACGGAATGAGAGACACTCATGACAGCTTTCGCAAGCCCGGATCTTTCGACTGCACACTGAAAGCAATTGAATATATTAAAAACGCAGGTATAATGTGCGCCGTTATGTCCACTGTGTCGGACGCGAATATCAAGGAGATGCCGGATGTGGTTGATCTTGTGGTAGACAAAGAGGTTGACATTTTTGCCTTCGGACGGTACTGCCCTACCGCCGCCGACAAAAGCACAGGCATTGAACCGCTTGAATACAGAGCGTTTCTTGACGGCTTATGGAAAAAGTACGAAAAATACAGGAAGCAGGGAAAGAAAACATATTTTAATTTAAAGGATCATCTCTGGACACTTTATCTTTATGAGGAGGGGATTTTTAAAATACCGACCTCGGCAGAGGACGGCATGATATATGACGGCTGCCACTGCGGCGTTTGTCATATGACAATACTGCCAAACGGGGACGTATATGCCTGCCGCAGGTTTGAAAGCAAGGTGGGCAATGCATTTAAAGAAAGCCTTGCGGATATTTTTGTAACCAAAGAGGAAGTGTACAGGGATTTTGACAAGTTCGAAAAATGTTCAAAATGCGAGCTGCGCGGATTTTGCCGCGGCTGTCCCGCGGTCGCCTGCGGAACGTCCGGAAGCTTTTACGCAGCCGACCCGCAGTGCTGGAAGGAGATAGAATAATGGAGCTTTTGGATGCAATCAAAAACAGACGCTCAATACGAAAATACAAAGACACGCAAATACCCAGAAAGGCGCTTGAAAAAATAATAGAAGCCGGAACATATGCTTCAAACGCGGGCGGCGGTCAGCGCAGCATGATTGTGGGCGTTCATAACGCTGATCTTGCAAAAAAGCTCGGAAAGCTCAATATGGCGGGGTTTGACCGCAGCCGCTTGATTGGCTCGTATGTGTCAAAGGAGCAGCCCAGCGTGATCGACGACCCGACCATAAAAAACGGATTTTACGGCGCGCCCTCGGTCTGCGTTGTGTTCGCTCAGCGCGATTTCATGTTTGGTATTCCCGATGCGTTCTGCTGCGCGGAAACCATGCTTATAGAGGCGTTTGACCTCGGAATATCGTCATGCATCATTTCACGCGCCGAGGATACGTTCCGCAGCGAGGAAGGAGAGTCGCTTTTAAAGGAGTGGGGAGTTCCGGATAACTACATTGCGCGGTGCTTTGTGATCCTTGGATATTGTGACGGTATATATCCGCAGCCAAAACCGAGAAAAGCTCATCGGAGCATAATTATTGAATGAGGTGTTTATAATGGATGCAAAAACTTGTTTAAAGAAATTAGAATACGTTGGTGTGCTTGCCTTTGCGACTGTTGACAGCGAAGGCGCGCCGCAGATACGGAATATAAGCGCGATACACTATAACAATGACTCGTTTTACTTTTTCACTGCTCGCGGCAAAGCGTTTTGCAAAGAATTAATGACAGACGGACGCGTACAGGTCCTCGGATATACGAAGTATAAAGAAATGATACGTCTTTCGGGCGTTGCGAAGCCGGTTCCGGATGACAGGCAGTCTGAATGTATTGACGTAATATTTGAAGAACAGCCGTACTTGAAAAACGTATATCCGGGCGATACGCGCAGTATCGGCATAGTTTTTGAAATTACAGACGCCTGCATTGAGTATTTTAATTTGGGCATTAATCCGATTTTCAGAGAGACATACACGATCGGAAGTGCGGCAGCGAAATTTAAAGGTTACAAAATCACCGACGCCTGTATAAACTGCGGAGCCTGCCTTGATGTCTGCCCGCAAAAATGTATAGACAACGGTTCGCCGCGTGTGATAAGACAGAACAACTGTCTTCACTGCGGAGCTTGCTTCAAAGCTTGTCCCGCAGGCGCGATTGAGGCGGTCAATTGAAAGGATGAGCGTAATGGATATATATTTAAACCGTCTTGAAGAAGCAAAGAGAGAAATTGAAAGAGCCGAATATATATTGATCGGCGGCGGAGCCGGACTGTCCGCCGCGGCAGGAATAACATACGGCGGCAAAAGATTTACCGATAACTTTGCCGATTTTATAGAAAAATACGGATTTGAGGATATGTACTCGCCTATGTTTTACAAATTCAAAACACAGGAGGAGCATTGGGCGCACCTTGCGCGGCACATTGATCTGAACAGGTTTTTAGAGCCGCCGGCTGAATTGTACAAACGCCTGTTTGAGCTGGTTAAGGACAAGAATTATTTTGTGATAACGACAAATGTGGAGAGCCAGTTTGAAAAATCCGGATTTGACAAAGAGCGCATTTTTGAGGTTCAGGGCAACTACGGCAAGCTGCAGTGCGCGAAGGGCTGCCACAACAAGCTGTATCCCGACGAGGAACTGATCAAGGCGATGGCGGCGCAAACAAAGGATTGCAGGGTCCCGACCTGCCTTGTACCGAAATGTCCGGTATGCGGCGGAGAGATGTATCCCAACCTTCGAAAAGACAATTATTTTGTGCAGGATGAGGACTGGTACGCCGCAAGCGGTAGATACGGAAAATGGCTAAGCGGGGCAAACCCGAAAAAGACCGTGCTGCTTGAACTGGGCGTTGGTTTTAACACGCCGGCAATAATTCGTTTTCCGTTTGAAAAAATGGCATATCGCGGCGAGGCTGCAAAACTCATACGAATAAACAGCGGAGCGCCTGAGGCGATGCGGGGCAACGAAAATAATGTTATTTCATTTGACGAGAATATGTCGGATGTGATAGAATGGTTTCTTGGGAGTGATATGAATGAACAGAACAGAAACGGTAACAAAGCTGATAAATATACTGCTTGAGGAAATGCCCGAATACAAATCGGCAGCGAAAGATTTCGGCGCGGACTATATTTTCCAAAGGCGGCTGCTTAGAAGCCTGATGAACTTAAGACCGCCGATTGCAGCGAATGCCGAGTTTTTGCGTATGCAGGATGAACTTCTGACCGCAGAGGCGGAGGAAAAAGGGATTGTTGATGCGTCAAAGCTGCCGTTGAGCGCAAAAAATGAGCACATAGCGCTGTGGCAGGGAGATATAACAAGGCTCCGTGCGGACGCTGTTGTAAACGCCGCGAACAGCAAACTGCTGGGCTGCTTTCACCCGTGCCACGGCTGTATAGACAACGCAATTCATTCGGCGGCTGGAGTGCAGCTTCGATTGGAGTGTGCCGATTTGATGAAAAAGCAGGGTGGCGGCGAACCGACCGGACGTGCGAAACTCACAAAGGCGTATAATCTGCCAAGTTCTTATGTTATTCACACCGTCGGACCGATCGTCGCGGGCGGATTGAGCGATGTACATCGGCGGCAGCTGGCTGACTGCTATAGGTCCTGCCTAAATGCCGCCGCCGACAAGGGGCTTAAAAGTATCGCGTTTTGTTGTATTTCGACCGGAGAGTTCCGTTTCCCGAACAGAGCCGCCGCGGAAATTGCCGTCCGCGAGACAGAAGATTTCCTGAAAAATGATAACCGCATTAAAACAGTGGTGTTTAATGTATTTAAAGATGAGGACTATTATATCTATTCCGAACTTCTCGGCTAATGGATCAGTCGGTCTTCCCGAGCCTTTCGACAATGCTTTTGCCGCACACGGCTTTGTTATATAGTCGTCCGCGCCAAGCTCAAGCCCCGATACAATGTCGATCTCCATATCGTTGGCGGTCAGAAAAATTATCGGCACGTCGGATATGCGTCTGACATCGCGGCAAAAGTCAAGACCGCTGCCGTCGGGCAGATTTATATCAAGTATTATAAGCGATACGGCGCCGTTTAACAGCTCTCTCGCACGGGCGAGAGTATACGCTTTGGCGCAGTCGTATGTGTTAAGTGAAAGCGCTATTCCGTCGCACAGGCTCTTGTCATCCTCAACTATCAGTATTTTCATGATTATTCTCCAAATTAAAAATAATAATATCAGAAATCTGTATATATTATAGAATTACGCGAGTTTGTTGTCAATATATCCATAGAATTTTTAATTGGTATTGTCAATATTTATCTTTGTATTGACTTTATTAAAAACAAGATATATAATATTTAATGGTATAAAAGGTCGAGAAACGATTTTACGGAACAAACATCAGAATTAAGGAGCATGAAAATATGTATAACATTATAAGTGCTATAGTTCAGCTTGTTGAAAATCCTAAGTTTGAGTTACGGAAATACTCCGAAAGCCACAACCGCGCTAATAATATGGGCGAGGCTTTAGAGGAATATATCAAAGATATTTTTGCAGGGACGGTAAATGAGACTGATGAAAATATAAGAAATCAAAAACTCGCAGATGTTTTCAGTTATTTGGGAAATCAAAATAATCCGCCGGATTCTATGCTGCGAGGCGGTGACGCAATAGAGGTCAAGAAAATAGAGTCAAATGATTCCGCACTTGCGCTTAACAGCAGTTACCCAAAGGCGAAGCTGTATTCCGACAGTCCGATGATAAAGAACGCTTGCAGGACTTGTGAAAATTGGACGGTTAAGGATATGATATATGCTGTCGGCGTTGTTGATGCAAATAATATCAAGTCTCTCGCTCTTGTATATGGCGATGATTATTGCGCCGAAAAGTCAGTTTACGAACAGATAAAAACCGTGATTAAATCCGGTGTGGAAAGTATCAGCGGTGTTGAATTTTCCGAGACAAAAGAGCTGGGAAGAGTGAATAGGGTCGATCCGCTTGGAATTACTTATCTTCGTGTGAGAGGAATGTGGGGAATAGAAAATCCGTTCAGTGTTTTCAGATACATATACAGGCGTGATTTTTCAAAACGGTTTAATTTTATGGCGATAATAAATAATAACAAATATTATTCGTTTGATAATTATAAAACGCTTGAAAAACTGAGTGAACGCGTTGGTGAATTAGAGATTAAAGATGTTAAGATCAAAAATCCTAATAACCCTGCACAACTAAAAGATGCAAAGTTAATAACATATACTGTATAGGAGTTTGCGAATGAATATAGTTAGTTTGTTTTCGGGCGCGGGCGGCTTGGATCTGGGATTTGAAAAAGCGGGATTTAACATTATCTGGGCAAATGAGTATGATAAAAGCATTTGGGAAACATACCAAAAAAATCATAATACCCCGCTTGACAAAAGAGATATAAGATGTGTTCCGTCCAATGAAATTCCGGACTGCATGGGAGTGATCGGGGGACCGCCGTGTCAGAGCTGGAGTGAGGCAGGCGCACTCAGAGGAATTAATGACAGCCGCGGAAAGCTGTTTTATGAGTTTATAAGAATTCTTGTTGATAAGCAGCCAAAATTCTTTGTGGCTGAAAATGTGTCCGGTATGCTTGCAAACATACATAAACAAGCGGTACAAAATATTTTGAACCTCTTTTCAGACGCGGGATATAATGTGACGATAAACTTGGTTAACGCGGCGAACTATGATGTGCCTCAGGACAGGAAGCGGGTCTTTTATATTGGGTTCCGAAAGGATTTAAACGTTGAATATACGTTTCCGCCGCCATGTTATAGCAAAAAAACGTTAAAAGACGCTATTTGGGATCTAAAGGATTGCGCGGTTGCGGCAAAGGATAGAAACAAAACCAACGGTGAATTATGTGCTGTGCCAAATCATGAATATATGATCGGCAGTTTTTCGACCATATATATGTCAAGAAACAGAGTAAGAAGCTGGGACGAGCAGTCTTTTACGATACAGGCCGGAGGCAGACACGCGCCGATTCATCCGCAGGCGCCAAAAATGCTTTTTGTAGAGCAGAATAAAAGAATTTTCGTGCCGGGTATGGAATATCTTTACCGGCGCTTGACTGTCAGAGAGTGCGCGAGAATACAAACGTTTCCGGACAGTTTTAAATTTTATTACGAAGATGTGGCTGACGGATACAAGATGGTCGGAAATGCGGTTCCGGTCATGCTTGCGTATCATGTTGCAAAGAGTATATATAACATGGATATTTAATGGGGACGGCAAGTAAATGCCGTCCCCGGTTTGTTTCTTATATGTTTAGCCCCAAGGATTTTCCGTGGGATATCTTACGCCTTGCGGCTGATTATAGCCGATCTCCTCAACAGGGACTCCGATGTACTTAAACACTTCAAACAGTGCCTTGCCGAAGTGGCCGAACGCAACCGCGCCGTGGTGCGGATAGTTCTTCTCGATAAGCACG
>CANQKP010000015.1 GCA_947624495.1 uncultured Monoglobus sp.
CTTTTGGAATTGACAAGTTCTTACCCTAATTCTCATTAGAATTTTTCCTTGTGCAATTTCGTCATAACAGTGTGTTCCTTTCAAACACTACTGTTACCGCTTTTCCACTATTTATTTTTCAAACACCTCGTCGGAGTGAGCTACGCTTGCTCCGACGACCCATAAATGGCTCGTCTTCGTCCGCTGCGCTGCTATCTCCGTAGCAACTTTTTAAGTTTACCACATCTTTTCCTTCTTGTCAAGCTATTTTTTTAATCTTTTTTAAAAAATAACCTGAACGGCAAGCTGTGTAAACACCCGCTTTAAAAGCGAGCTTTATTATATTATCACCTTGAACCGCCTTTGTCAAGTCTTTTTTTGAGAAAAAATGAAAAATTTTTAAATTTTTGTAAAGCCTTGTGGACTTTATTTAAATTCTGTGTTAAAATGCTGATAAATCATGTAGTATGCGAGGTTTTTTATGAATACTGTAATCAGGGTTATCATGTGTATGCTTGGCGGAATATGTATTATTGTCGGTTTATCGCAGCTTGTTTTTATGAATGTCGACTTTGGCATTGTTTGCGCTCCGATCATTGGCGCTGCTTTATTATTATACGGTATTTTCTTCGATTATGTTAATCAGCACACGCAAAATAAATTTTTAAAAGCTTTAAGGTATGCGGTCATTTTTGCTCTTTGCTTCATTATTGCGTTTTCCGGTTTTCTGTGTCTTTACGGCAGCAGCGACAATGTTACGTACGATGAGGACTCTTTGATCATTTTGGGTGCGGGCATTCACGGCGACAAGGTCTCGCTTCCGCTCCAGTACCGCTTGGACGCGGCTCTTGAGTACATTGATAAAAATCCTGACGTCTTGGTCATCGTATCCGGAGGCAAGGGGTTTCAGGAGGACGTAACCGAAGCATACGCCATGGAAAAGTACCTTGTCGACCACGGTGCAAACCCTGACAATATTATTAAAGAAGAAAACGCCTCAAGCACCACCGAGAATTTCAAATTCTCAAAGGAGATACTTGACAGGCGCTTTCAGGGCGGAACATACAAAGTCGCAACTGTAACAAATGATTTCCATGTTTTTCGGGCTGTGAAGATCGCCGAGCAAAACGGTCTTGAGGTGACGCATCTTCACGGGAAAATTCCATGGTATACCACAATCTCCAATTACATAAGGGAGACGGCGGCGATCACCAAGCTTATAATATTAGGTTATTAGTCCGCGATCTTCTTAAGCACTCCGGTGCGCTTGAGGGCGAACAGCAGCACAGCCGCAATGATCGTGCCGCCTGCCGAGCTTACAAAGAACGGCAGCACATAGCTCCAAAACGCTGCTTCCTTACCCATAAGCAGGACCGCTATCGGATACGCGCAAAATCCGCCGATAACCGAGGTTCCGAACAGCTCTCCCACGCAGGTCAGAGGCAGGTTTTTGGAAAACTTATAAACCAGTCCGCAAAGCAGGGCGCCGCACATACTTCCCGGAAACGCCAAAATTGTTCCGGTACCGATCATGATACGTATAACCGAGGTTATTGCCGCCATTATCACGCCGTAAAACGGACCGAGGATCACCGCGGATAATATGTTGACCAAATGCTGGACCGGAAAACAGCGGGACGCGCCCACCGGTATGCTGAGCGGCGAACAAGCCACTCCCAAAGCGATCAATATTCCCGCCACAGCCAGCTTCCAAGTGATTGTTTTCTTCATAGTTTTGTCCTCCGTTTGATAAAAAATACGAAAAGGGAAGCACCTCAGGTGGTGCTCCCCTTTTTTGCATACTCAGTATAGCAGATTTAGCCGCGCTTGTCAAGACTTTTTATTTTATTGTTGATCTGTTTTTCATCGTGCTTGATTGCCATTGTTGTTATTACGCATATAACCGCATATATTATAACAAACACCGGCGCCACACTCAGCAGCATTTTGCCAAAGCTCATGACTTGAAGCAGTCCTGCCGCGGCAGCGGCTCCGATAGTTATAACAAAGCAAACAATAAAGTGAATTATTATCGTAACAGGCAGTGAAAGGATATCAAAATCATATATCATGCTTACCACGCCGTACAATATCGATGCTATATACCATACCGTACACATCCGCAGAACAACCACGCCGGTTGCATCATACGCGCCGAATATCCAAAGACAAATCAGCGTGAACGGAAAACCTATCGCTGTCGCCACAGCTATGTGCCTAATCAAACTCTTCATAATTAATACGCCTCCAGTATATATTTTTTGAAATCCTTAACATACTTGCGTGAGATCGTCAGCCGTCCGCCCCCGTTTTTCAGATAGGCGGCATAGTTTCCCGAAAACTCCGACTCAACCGCGCTGACATATTCCACGTTGACAACCACACTTTTGCTTATCCGAACAAAACCTTTTGGTCTGAGAGCCGCCTCAAGCTCATAAAGCCGCTCCGGAGTCATGAAAATCTCGCCTCGTATATGGGCGGCGGCTCCGTTTTTTGCCGCCTCAAAATATGCGACCTCTTTTAGGTCAAACAGATACTCTCTTTCACCCTTGTAAAAAAACATCTTCCTAAAGCTCGTTTTTCCGCTGAGAAGTTCGACTATGTTCCGAACCTCAACGCCGGTCAGGTCGCCTCTGACAATCACCTCAGGCTCGTCAAGATCCGCCTGCTTGAGCAGCACTTTCATTTTCATCACCTCGCGAAATTATTATACAACATTATATCGGCTTTGTCATCTGTTTTAGGCTGAGTGGTTGAAATTTAAAATTGAACGGTCGATTTAACAAAACAAAAAGCGGAAGCCGCAGCCTCCGCTTTTTGTTTTCCTACGCCCATAGAAAAAGGTTTCGAATTTTTATTGTTTATAATAAATGTAATCGAATTGGTCGGTCGAAACCGTTCCATTCCCTCCCCATAAACGGACTTTTGATGTGTCTGTGTTTACAACTTTTCCGTCATGTGCTATTACGTCTACGCCAACAGGATACAGGATATATCTGTATCCGTCAACCGCAGTTCCTTTATAATACGCCGCTATTGCCCAAGTATATGCGCCATCGGAATTTTTTCTTATATCTTCAACATAATATTCAAAGTCACCGTAAGAATCTTCGCCGTCCATTCCATCCGCATACAATTCAACCACATCTCCCCGCTCATTTTTCCACACTCCGGCAAAATCCGAAAAATCACCGTCGAGGATTTTGTCATAGTCTAAGAGCTGATTTTTTCTTTCAACAAACTCTCTGTTACTGCTATCATAATCAAACGGAATAGGATCCCACATATGTCCTCCGCCATCTTTAAAATAGCTATAATAACCTATGTAATCACAATTTAATCTTTCGAAGTCGTAATAGTCAGAAAACATATATTCCATATTTCTGTCGCCAAATCCAGCATATTTTCCGGATATTTTAGGCTCAAAAAGTTTACCGTTTTTACAACCTAAAACAATATCTCTCGATCCTGAACCTCCGGCTGTTTCGCACCACGAAATAAACTTTCCGTTTGATACGGCAATCGGTTGCATCAATCTTCCGTATGTATCGGATTTTGCCAATGTGCAATTGCATTGAGAATCTATAAACCAAATATTGACATTGGTATGTGTATCTTCTCCCAATCCCCAACCTGTTATTCCAAAAGCTTCTAAAACACCATCGTTATCATAATCATCAGGCAAAAAATACAAGTAATCCGAATTTTTACCAACTACTTTGTCTATAAATGCGTTCAAAAGTTTATCTTCCGAATTCTCGATATTGTCCTTTTCCATGTATATTGTTTTTAATGTGACAAAATTATTTTCAAAACCGCTGTATGACATATCTTCAATTTCAATAGTCTCATCAATTGCCTTGTATCCGTCTTTTTCCAAATGAATATTATTCTTTCCGACCGGCAGATATATTTCGCATTTGCCGTTTTCGTCCGTACTAAAGAATTTGTTGTTGAAAGATATATCTGCATCTTGGATAGGCTGACCGTTATCTTTATCAAGAACAGTAATATTGCATTGATGTATAAGCTGTTCAACGGCGCCACGCACATTAAGCATCGGATACCTGTAGCCGGAACTGTTAGCTACGCCAATAGCTTCACATTTTGCGCCTTTAATAATATAATCCTTAACTTGCGCTGCGGATAATGTAGGATCAATTCCCCACAAAATTGCCGCAGTTCCGGTTACCATGGGAGCGGCTTCCGATGTTCCGTTTACACCGCCTTCAAAACCGCTTTCCTCTGTAACGCTGCACGTTAAAAGATTTTTGCCCGGTGCACAAATATCAACTGTTTCACCATAATTTGAGAAATCTGTCATATAATAGTTTTCTCCCTCTTTTGAGTCTTCAACCGCACCTACAACTAAAATATGGTCTTTTAAATCATCGTAAGTCATATTATATCTGTTGCATATTTTCTCAAACGTCTCATTTCGTTCTATTCCTGCCCAGGCGCCCTCATGAAACGCATCTATACCGGGTCCTTTATATTCGCCATTATCTTCACCGTTACCCGCGGATTCCACAAATAATATTCTCGGATTACTTTTTATTAACTCGCACGATGCCACTGCAGTAAATATTGAACTTATATGAGCCGCTGATTCTATACTCTTTTTATAGGCTTCGTAAGAATTAAAATCTTTTACACCCTCGTCATTTCTATGGTCATTAAAATATCTTTCCGTATGAAAAGTAATACCATACGAATTATTTATTACTTTAGCTCCTAACTCTATTTCTTTTTTTAATGCGTATATATTTCCAAGCTCGGATTCAAATTTAAGTCCCCAAATCTCATCGCTCCATTCATCTTGCCAAGCACCGAAAGAAGCAAATATTACATTTGATTTATTTGCCACACCGGTTATACCGATATTGTTTCGATCAGCTGCCAGTATACCGGTAACCCCTGTGCCATGATTTAAATTTGTAATATTTTTATTTACACTGTTTAACTCTTCTGTCATATATGATTCATTATACTGTCTATAATATTTATCAGCAAAAGTAACTTTTTTACTTGAACCGTTCTTCAAATCTGTGTGATTGTCATCAACAAGAGTATCAATAACTCCAACCGTTGTGGGCTCGATATATTTCTCATAATTATTCCAAACATAATCCGCTTCGATAGCTTTGAACCACCATTCGCTTTCTCCCGCATATTCATTATTTGAACTATATGTGTTGCTATATGATATTAAATCTTTGTTTATCAATATATCCGGAGACGCGTAATTCACATCACTCAAGCTCATTAATTGTTCAGACAAATTATTTAATTCATCAAGCGATGATACACTTACCTCAATTTGAAGCAGATTTATTCCACCCGAGAGCTGCGCGACAATTTTGCCACTGACACTTTTTGCTATTTCATTTTTTCGGCTTGAGCTAAGCCCGCTTTTGATAAAGGCAAGAATAATATTATCCGTATAATGCAAACAGGTTTCATCGTCCATTGCAATATGTTCGGGGTTTAATTCGTAGATACTATCATCTTGTGACAAATCTTTGTCGTCGGTATTCGGTTTTGCAGTCGGTCTTACGTTTGGATTGACCGGACTATTATAACCGTTTCCCGAATTGCCGCTTCCGGTATTGCCGCTGATCATGCTGCTTATATACCAATCATCATCAGAGCTTGAATTGAACATAGGATCATCCTTATAAATCCTGTCTAAAATTTGAACCGTCTCGGCTCTGGTTATGGGAGCCAATGGCATGAACGAACCGTCCTCATAACCGATTATTATGTTGTTATTGTATAACTCGGAAATGGCGGAGAACGCCCAATCACTGATATTATATTCATCTATAAAATTAGTATTTCCGCCACCGCTTAATGTGTATGCGCGAGAAATAATTACACAGGCTTCTTCACGCGTTATTGATTCATTGGGTCTAAAAGAGCCGTCAGGATCACCTTTGATTATGCCGGCGTACGATGCAGCCATTATCACATTATAGTACCAATCGCCGGGGCTCACGTCGGTATAGATTTCGGAAGATATGTCTGTATAACCTTTCGCCGTTACAACAATTTTTGTAAATTCTGCTCGCGTGATAGAATCATCGGGACGGAAAGTTCCGTCGCCGTCACCGTTAATTATGCCTTTGGCACTCCATTTGTCAATAATATTTTCAGCCCAGTGACCACGAGTGTCACTGAATGCAGCGTATACCGATTGCATTCCTATTATGCCGAATGTGCCGAATATAAGTGCAAGGCATAATACCATACTGATGATTTTTTTAAATTGTTTGAACATGATTTTCTCCCTTCACTTATTTTGTTTTTTCATACTCCGCATAAACATCTCCGTCATTGTCATAAAAAGTAAGCATATTACCAGAAACCGAATATGTATAAGTCTTCGAATCTACTAAAATTCCTTCAAGTCTTATTCTGTCGCCGCTTATTGAAAAATCGCCTTCGTAATTTGTATGGCTTGAAACATATTTTCCGTCTTCAAAAAACTCTATGTACGAAAAACCCTTTCCTTCTGTTTTTTCCCAATATCCGGCTAATTCCTGCTGCGGTGTTTTGCCGCATCCCGCAAAAATACTACTAATCAATAAAACTACAAAACAAATTTTAACAGTTTTCTTCATTTTGTTATCCCCCATATGTTAAAAATTTTGAATAATAATCCTACCGCAATACTATATTACCGAAGCCGACCTCTCCTGTAAAATAATAATCTCCCTCTCTGACCACACTAAATTTTATTTTCAGTCCGTTATTTACGGGAATTGTAATCTTCTGCGGAATGTCGTCATATCCCGCCACATATTCCTCGACCAATCTGTCATCAATAAAAATCTGAATACCGGCATCGTAGTTATCGGAGCCGTCAACATGACCCATATCAAAAGTTATCGTTCTGTAATTGCCGTTTAGATTAAATACCGCTTCACTGCCTTCATACTCCAAAACAAATCCGTTTGTATATTTTGTACCTCCCATATTAAAGCTTTTTCCGTTTTCAGTCGTGTATTTTTCGTAGTAGTTTGATGTGAAAGCATCCATAACATCAGTCAGATATGTTACCTGTCCGGGTCTTTCACCAAGATATACACTGCTTGTGGCTCCGTCCCAGCTTACCTGCTTTCCAACCGCCTCACCGACCGCGCGGACAGGAAGGTATGTCGTACCGTTATAAATGAACGGCTCAACCGTATTGCCGTTTACATCCTTCGGAGAGAGCAAAACTCCGTCCATATAGATCTTGATGTCGCTGTACTCAGCCTGAATGGTTTCAATTCCGTTTTTGGCAAACGCGAGTCCGCATGACAATGTTGTTCCAATGAGAATCCCCGCGACTGTGCCTTTGATTTTGTCGTTAATCATAATTTTGTCCTCCTATTCTTTTTATAACTGAATGTAATTGTAAATATATTCATCACCATATTGACTATCTTGCAAACATTATATAATAACATTGATTATTTGTCAATATGTAAATTTAATATTTGATTGGCACTCAATGTATTTGATATATCTTTTTTGTTAGAATAGAAAAAAAGGATAAAAAGCGAGTGATAAATATGGATTATTATCTTATCGGATCGAGAATAAAAGAGCTGCGTTTAAGCCGCGGCATGACACAGGAACAGCTTGCGGAAAAAGCCGACATAAGCACTAACTTTTTGGCGTGTATCGAGATCGGGAAACGCAAAGGCAGTTTTGAGACCTACTCCAATATTGTTGACATACTCGGCTCATCGCTTGACTATATCACTCAGGACAACATTCGATCAGCTAAAATAAACATTCTCAACGATAAACTTAACGAATACTTTAATCATTGCGGTGAAAAAAGCAGAAATCTTATTATTAACATCGCCCGCGATATTTATGAAAGCGAGCAATCTTAATTTCCCGCATGAATTTATATCATATATCCAATATTGTTTTATTTATTATCCTTATACTGTATTTTTAATATATTTTCTCCTGCCATTTTTTCAATATATGTTGACTTTTGACAAATATTATAGTAAAATATAATAGATAGTTGTTAATTTTTAGAAATTGAAAGGATAGAATTAAAAGTGGAGGACAAAAAGAAAACATTTAAGCCCTATATTCCGGCGGACAAGATCGTGCCGGAATTTACGGTTACATCGATAATACTGGGCGTTATCCTTGCGGTAGTGTTCGGCGCGGCAAACGCTTATTTGGGTCTCCGCGTGGGCATGACGGTTTCGGCGTCGATCCCCGCAGCGGTTATCTCTATGGGCGTTATCAGACTTATTCTCAAAAAAAATTCAATTCTTGAGAACAACATGGTCCAGACTATCGGTTCTGCCGGCGAATCGCTGGCTGCGGGAGCAATATTTACTCTGCCGGCTCTGTTTATGTGGGCGGCGGAGGACAGCTCGGTGGCGACGCCCTCGTTCCTGATGATCACATTCATTGCTATTTGCGGAGGCGTGCTGGGCGTTTTGTTCATGGTCCCTCTGCGCACGGCGCTTATCGTTGAAGAACACGGCGTTCTGCCATTCCCGGAAGGCACGGCGTGTTCGGAGGTTCTGCTTGCCGGCGAAGAGGGCGGAGACAAGTCAAAACTTGTGTTCTCCGGATTGGGGATCGCGGCGGTCTACAAATTTATTGCCGACGGTCTCCGCCTGTTCCCCAGTGAGGTCAATTGGTCGATAAAGGCGTATCCCGGCTCCGGCATAGGAATGGACGTTCTGCCCGCCTTAGTTGGCGTGGGCTACATCTGCGGCGCGAGAGTTGCGTCGTATATGCTTGGCGGTGCTGTTCTGGGCTGGTTCGTTATCATGCCCTTGCTGGTGCTTGTGGGCGGCGACGCGGTTATGTATCCCGCCGAAGCGCCGTTCAATCAGCTTGAAACATGGGATCTGTGGGGTAACTTTGTGCGCTACATAGGCGCGGGAGCTGTTGCCGCCGGAGGTATACTGAGCCTTGTCAAGTCACTTCCTTTGATCGTTTCAACGTTTACGAAAGCAATGAAGGGCTTTGGTCACAACGGCGGCGTGTCACGCACCGAGCGTTCAATATCACTGCCTGTCGCTATGATAGGCGCGTTTGTTATCGCGATATTGCTATGGCTCATGCCCAGTGTTCCGATCAGCCTGCTTGCGGCTGTTATCATCGTTGTATTCGGCTTCTTCTTTGCCACCGTTTCTTCAAGAATGGTAGGCTTGGAGGCTCGTCCAACAACCCTGTTTCGGGTATGGCAATTGCCACGCTGCTGATCTCAACAGTGCTGCTTAAGGCAACGGGCAACACAGGAATAGGCGGCATGACCACCGCTATCTGCATCGGCACGGTGATCTGTATCGTGGCTGCTATGGCGGGCGACACGTCTCAGGATCTTAAGACCGGTTACATAGTCGGCGCGACGCCGCTCTATCAGCAGATAGGTGAGCTTATCGGCGCTGTTGCGGCGGGTCTTGCCATCGCGGGCGTTCTGTATCTGCTCAACGCCGCGTGGAGCTACGGCTCGTCTCAGATACCCGCTCCTCAGGCAACGCTTATGAAGATGGTCGTTGAGGGCGTTATGGGCGGCAACCTGCCTTGGGGTCTTGTGTTCACGGGCGTGTTTATCGCTATAGCCGTTGAGATCGTGGGTATTCCCGTACTTCCGTTCGCGATCGGTCTCTATCTGCCCATTCATCTGTCCACTCCTATCATGGTCGGCGGTCTTATCCGTCTTTGGGCGGAGAAGCGCAAGTGCAGCAGCGAAGAGCGCCGCAGCGAGATCATCAATGACGGCGTTTTGTTCTCATCGGGCATGATCGCCGGCGAAGGTCTTGTCGGAATATTGCTCGCGGTATTCGCGGTGATCGGTCTTGATTTGGATATGGGCGGCATTCTCGGCAACTGGGGCGGAGTAGTGTTCTTTGTTCTGCTCTGCGCTATCATGATAAAGTTCATGTTCGGATCTAAGAAAAAGGCTAAGCAATAAGAATTATGGCAAAAAAGAAAAAGGTATCCGCCAACTATTTCGACTCCGTTCCGATCCGCGGATCGGAACGGCCCTGGCGGGTCAAGGACGACGGCTTGGTTGAGATCGATATGGAAAACAAGGGCTTTTACAACACGATAGCCCAAAAGCTTTTCAAAAAACCGCGAATAAGCCACATCAGCCTTGACAAATATGGCAGCGTTGTCTGGAAAAACATTGACGGCAAAAACACCGTTATGGATATAATACATACAATGGAAAGCGAGTTTCCGAAAGAAAAGGACCGTATGCTTGATCGGGTCGTCACCTATCTGGCGACCCTTCAGCAAAACGGCTTTATTATAATGCCCGCAGGCAAAAAGAAAGGGGCTAAATCATGAGGTTTCTGATTGCGGGACTGGGAATTCTGATGTTCGCTGTTGTGACCGCGGTTTTGGTGGTCTGGGGAATGCGCAAGGCGTATTTCCAGAAAGAAAACCTGTCAAAAATGCTGTTTTCAAAGGCAGCAGACAAGGTAATGCACTATCTCAGGACCCACGACACTGTCACAGAGTCCGAAATTCGCAGGCTGGTAGACGGAACGACAGCCTCTGAAGCGTTCAGCCGCAACCGCGCGGTGGTCCAGGGCAATAAGGAGTTCACCGCGCATCTGATCGATCTGATGCTCAAAGACGGTCGGATCGAACCCGTAAAGCAGGGCAAACCGGTTTACCGCAGAAAAACAAAATAAAATTACGAGGTGATAGAAATGCCGATATTAACCGGAATAGAGCCGAAAAAAGTATTTGAATTTTTTGAAGAGATCTGCGCTGTTCCCCACGGCTCCGGGAACACAAAGCAAATCAGCGACTACTGCGCCGCGTTTGCCAAAGAGCGCGGACTTAAGTTTTTGCAGGACGGCAGCAACAATGTGATAATATGGAAGGACGGCACAGCGGGCTACGAAAGCTCCGCTCCCGTTATGCTCCAGGGTCATATGGATATGGTATGCGAAAAGGAGCCGGACTGCGACATAGATTTTGAAAAGGACGGACTTCGGCTGAGGCTCGAAAACGGGATTATCTCCGCCGACGGCACAACGCTTGGCGGCGATGACGGAATAGCAGTCGCTTTCGCTCTGGCGATACTTGACTCAAGCGACATCCCCCATCCGCCTCTTGAGGTGGTCCTCACGGTCGACGAGGAGATCGGTATGTTCGGCGCGGCGGACCTTGACTGCTCGCCGCTGAGATCGCGCATCATGCTTAACCTTGACTCCGAGGACGAGGGTGTGCTGCTGGTGAGCTGCGCGGGCGGAGTCAGCGCCGTATGCACCCTTCCCGTTAAGCGCGCGGACGCCGAAGGCGTCAAGCTCCGCCTTAAGATAGACGGTCTCACGGGCGGTCATTCCGGTGTTGAGATAAACAAAGAGCGCGCTAACGCCAACCGTCTTTTGGGCAGAGCATTAAACGAGCTTGACAAAATCGTAAGCTATGACCTGATCTCGGCGAACGGCGGTCTTAAGGACAACGCGATACCCAGAGCCTCGGAAGCAATAATCGCCGTGCGCGCGGATGACGTTCGGAAGATCTTAGAATTTGCCGAGGAGTATAACAAAATATTCGGAAACGAGTATCACATATCCGACTCCGAACTGTTATTTACAGCCGAAAAGGACGGCGAGGGAACGTACCGGGTTCTCGATGTGGACAGCAAAAAACGCCTGATATCCGCGCTGGTAAATCTGCCGGGCGGAATTCAGAGAATGAGCCTCGACATTCCGGGTCTGGTGCAGACCTCTCTCAATATGGGAACGCTCAAGACCGAGGACGGCGCCGCTGTTATGCGATTTGCTGTCCGCAGCAGCGTGGGTACCGAGAAGGACGAGCTTGTCAGCCGTCTCACAAATCTCATGACGCTTTTGGGCGGAACCGTTGAGTGCATGGGCGACTATCCCGCATGGGAATATAAGCAGGACTCGCTGCTGCGCAGGCTTATGATTGAAGTGTTTAAGGAACAGTACGGCAGAGAGCCGAAGGTCGAGGCGCTCCATGCGGGCGTTGAGTGCGGACTGTTTGCCGGCAAGCTTCCGGGTCTGGACTGCGTGTCTATGGGACCGGACATGAAAGACATTCATACACCCAACGAAAGAATGGACGTCGCTTCCGTTCAGCGCACATGGAACTACGTTCTTGAGATATTAAAGCGGCTTAAATAACCCGAAAAGGGAGTGGTGCCAATTAAAAGATTTTTTAGATGCTGTCTGCCGGTTTTACTTGCCGCCGCGCTGATCATCGGGCTTTTTGCCGGATGTTCGACCGGCATATCCGACACGGGCGACGGTGGCGGCACGGCAGGCACAGCGATAAGCGAAAACGGGGAATATACCTCGGCGGCGGATGTGGCGCTTTATATTTACACCTATCATTCGCTGCCTGACAACTACATCACCAAAAACGAGGCACGCAGCTTAGGCTGGGACAGCGAGAAGGGCAATCTTGACGAGGTCGCGCCGGGAAAATCAATAGGCGGGGATAAGTACGGGAACTACGAAAAAAAGCTCCCCGAACATCAGAGCTACAAGGAATGTGACGTGAACTACCACGGCGGTTATCGCGGAGCCGAGCGCCTGATTTTTACCGAGGACGGAGACGTGTATTACACTGCCGACCACTATAACACTTTCACAAAGCTATACTAAGGAGGGGACTTTAATGAAAAAAGCGGTTATTGACTTTCATCATATCAAGTCCCCGGACGAGGTATATGACTGTCTCGGCGGAAAGCTGGATTTTCCGAAATATTTTGGACGCAATCTCGACGCGCTGTATGATGTCTTGACAGATATTTGCAGCGAGACCCGAATATATATTTCCGGACGTCCGGACTTTGAGGGCGGAGCCGATCTGCTGCACGTGTTAAAAGACGCCGAAAGGGTCAACGGCTCTCTGAGTCTGAACTTTGTAAAATAACTGTTTTGAAAAAATATCGGCGCGGTCTAAGCCGCGCCGATGTTTAATTTATGCCTTAGTCCACAAGACCCGAAACGTCCGTGCCGAGATACGACTCAAGCTGGTCCATATACTGCCTGATAAGCTCTCTGTCCGCATCGGTCAGGTTCTTGGTCAGAAGCGCTCTCGCCTGCATAGCGGCGTCGTCATAAAGACCTTCTTCTATTAAGCCCTTTATGCTGTCGATCTCGTTCTGAATTGTAACCTGATCATTCGCCGCATCATCAGCGGTCATGAGATCGTCAGAATTCTCGCCCTCATCCGGCACCGATCTCTGCGCCGCCGCGGATTCTGCGGTGGGTCCCTCGGTAGGCTCGGCGGTCGGAGCGACCGTTGCCGTCGGAGCGGGAGTCGCCTTATCCTCCGCCGCGCTGCGGTTTTTGGACGAATTTCCGCATGAAACCAGCACACTCATCGCCAGCACTGCCGCCAGCGCCGTTATCAATATCTTTTTCATGTTTTCTCCTTTCATGTATATATCTTAATATATTTTATATTATCGGCAAAAAAATGAATTTTATGTAATCAACGATCAATATTCTAAGCGGCGAAACCGGTCGACACTCTCAGCCTGAAGCCGTGGCTTGCCTCCCACACGGCGCAGATCTTATCCGCCAGCGAGACTATGTAACTCTCTCGGTGTCTCGGCCACATACTGCCGCAAAGCCACATATGATTTTTGATTATGTCCTTTTCAAGCTCCGAAAGCTCGGTGAGCCGCTCCGCGTTTTCAAGCGCTATCTCCGAATGTTTTCGGGCGTGTTCGGCAAAACCCATTTCATCGCTCTGCCACTCGTAGTAAAACAAGTCATGCAAAAGCCCCGCTCTCGCGGCGGCACGATAATCAAGACCGAGCCGCCTGCATACCACAAAGCTGTAATACGCCACGTTTACGCAGTGCTGCATTCTGCTGACTCCGTAATGGTGCCGACATTTGTCAAGCATCCTGAACTCCGGCGCGTTGATCAAATCCCCGACTGTATCCAAAAACTCACGGTAAAGATTATTATCCGAGTTAACCATTCACACATCTCTCTTTCATAATATTATGCCGCTTTTTGCGAACCGATACCATTATACACAACAACAATACAAAAATCAAGAGTTTTTTAATGGGACTGCCTCAAAATTGAGACAGCCCCATCTCAGGAAAATTTTACTTAATCGGGAATTTGCTCACTGAGCACCACATTAACTGTAACAGTAGCGCCGGTAGCGTATTTATAAACCTCCAGACTGACCGTGTCGCCTGGGGACTTGGTGTCCTTATACTCGGTAAGATCCGAGCCGGAACTTACCGCATTGCCGTCGATCTTGGTGATTATGTCGCCCTGCTGGAGACCCGCCTTTGATGCGTTTTCGGTGGTTATGCCCATGACCTGCGCGCCCTGCGGCCAGCCGTACTGCATAGCCATATACTGCGTAACGTCACGTGTGGAAACTCCGATAATAGGTCTGCCTTTGACATATCCGTACTCAAGCAGGTCAGAAATGATCGGCTTAGCTTCCGAGATCGGTATAGCAAAGCCCATACCCTCAACGCCGGTGGTCGAAACCTTTACGGTGTTAATTCCTATAACCTCTCCGCGGGAGTTGACCAACGCTCCGCCCGAATTACCGGAATTGATCGCCGCGTCTGTCTGGATAAGGTTCATGGTCCTGTCGTCAACGGTGATAGTTCTGTTTACCGCGCTGATTATGCCCTGCGTAACACTGCCGAAGAACTCAAGTCCCATAGGATTACCGATAGCGATAGCGGTCTCGCCGACTTCGATCTGAGATGAGTCTCCAAGCGTTGCAACCGTCAACTCCTCGTTAGGCTCGATTTTGATAACCGCAAGATCGGTCTGCTCGTCGGTTCCGATGACCTGCGCCTCAAACTCCGAACCGGTGTTTAGCTGGACAACGACCTTTACCGCGCTTTCGACAACGTGATTGTTTGTGATGATATAGCCGTCATTGCTTATTATTATGCCGGAACCCTGACCCTCTGAAACGGTACTTGAACCAAAAAGGCTCATCTGACCTTCGATAGTGCTTTTTATTCCCACAACCGCGGGTCCGACCTCTTTGGCGATCTCGGTCGTCTCCTTGCTGCCCTCTGTCGCCGCCGTGTTGGTAATACCGTTGGTGTTTGAACCCGAATTTGAGTCCGCAGAGGCGCTCTGTACGCTTTCCGTCATAAGCTGACGCGAAAGCGCGCCTTTATCGGTCGAGCTGCCGACCTTGTGTCCCAGCGCGAAAGCTCCGCCCAGAACCGCGAGGTTAAGAACCGCAGCCGCCAGCAGGGCGGCAACATATCTCATCGGCTTCCTGTCCTTATGGATCTTGGCTTTTTTCGCCTTTCCGCTTATATGCTCATTATACGGAACGCTGCCCATACCGGCGCTGCGCGCGTAATTATAACCGTTGTTGTATGCCTGATTGCTGTACGGCGCGCTTTTGTACGCGTCATTATCGGAAGTCTCCTCCCGAGCATTAACCTCCGGCTTTTCAAACGTGTCCTTCGCGTTTGCACCGAGCGAAGCACCGTTAAATGTGTACGCCGAGCTTTGCTCTTCCGAACCGGCTCCGGAAACTTCTCCGGCGGTTTCAACATCAAGCTTCAGTTCCGCTCTGTCCGGAGCGGCATCCTGGATTTCCGAAACCGTGTCCACCTCGATCGGCTCTGTGTCATCCCGCTCCAAATCATCGTTGTTGTCGGACGGGTCGTTATAAATTTTACTGAAATCGTCCATAATTTTTACCTCCTGTATATAACAAATAATCTTTAACAATGTACATCGTATCCTTGATACAGATAACATTATATACGGAAGATATTAAAAAACTATGACGAAAATGTAAAAGAATTAAGCAATTTTAAAAAAAGCTGTTAATATTCACCGGCGTTTTACTCAGCAGTTTTTTGTTCCGTACTTCCGGTGACGCGGGCGGGGACACCGACAGCTATCGAGTTTTCCGGCACGTCTTTTGTCACGACGGCTCCGGCTCCGATAATTGATCCGCCGCCGACAGTCACACCGGGCAATATCACGGCGTTTGAACCGATCCATACGTTTTTGCCTATTGTAACCGCGGTGGGAATGTTATCGTGCCGGCTGCTGACCGGTATTCCGTGATTGATCGTGGCAATCGTGACATTATGCCCGATAAGCGCGCCGTCGCCGACATTTATGCCGCCCCAGTCCTGAAAATGGCAGCCGGAATTAATAAACACGTTTTTGCCGATAGTTATGTTAAGACCGCAGTCGGTATAAAACGGAGGAAACAGCCCGAAGCCGCCGTCAACATCTTTGCCGATAAGCCGCGAAAAAATTTCGCGCAGCTTTTCGGGTTCATGATACTCACCGTTAAGCTCTGCGGTTATCCTGATTGCCCGCTGACTCAGCTTGTGCATCATCATGTGCATATCCGAGCCCGCTTCTGCAACGGCGCCGCTTCTTATTTTTTGTAAAAATCCCTGTGTTGTCATATTATCTCTCCATTATTATTTCAAAGTTATTTATTTGTCCGAATTTTATTCTGCAACAGAAAACACCGCTGTAATATCGCCGCTGCCGAGAGCTTGTTCCCAGCCCGTCAAATCATCAATATGTCCTATCTTCGTGTAGCTCCATGTGTTTGAGCCGTAAAACATGACGATCTGATCACCGCTGTAAAGCACGATATCGCCGGCGGTTGTTGTCATCCGGCTGTTGCTCGCGGTAAGGCTTCTGCCCAAAGAGCCTACCTTTTCAAAGCCCGAATAATCGCTCATGTTGATTGTAACAGGCGTTTCTTTCATCATCGCGACAAATTCGCGGACCGCCGCGTTGTCCTCAAGCGTTGCGGTAAATAACGCGTCTCCTATCTGCACATTCATTTTTGTTTCAGCCTCCGTCATAATTTCTTTTGCATCGCTTAATGGGCGTATAGTTTTCATATCCCATAAAAATATTTTGACCATATCCGAATTTTTAATATCCTGCCTGATATTTGCCGTAAATGTGCCGCTTCCTTTATGAAGCTCTACTCCGGATAAAATCTTATCCCTGTAAAACGCCGTGATCAGCGTACTGTTTTCGGGTGCATTATTGACCGTGACCTCGCCGCTTTCCTTGTTATATGCCACTGTCACATCTTCGGCAGCGGTCGGTCCTGCCATGACAAGCTCTATGCCCTCGCTTTTGCCGAGGTTTCGACTGTACTGCTTATCCGTCGGATTGTTCCAATGCTCGTGCACGCCCAAATTTGTAACGGTTTTGCCGAAGCTGTCGGTGTAGACCGTGCCGGACGGTGCGTTTTTTACAAGTCCCGCCTCATGCAGATAATTCTCGTTGGACGCGTCGCGCGCGGAATAGTTGTTTTCGGTGACGGCGGGTTCGTTGATAAGAAAATCCGCGCCCACCGAATCAATAGCTACCGGATCCTGCGACATGAATATGCTTGATGTGAAATCTCCGTTAAACGGCTCCTGCTGCCATTTTGAATTGTTGAGCGTAATCGACGCGCCTTCGGACGGAGCGCATATGATAGCGTCGAGCATATACAGAACCGTCTTGCCGCCGAGGTGCTTGTTTGCCATTAGGTCCACAAGCGGGCTGTAAATACCCATTTCGTTTTTCGTCAGCCATTGGTGCAGATTAGCCCCCTCAGGCGGACGCATCGCGTTGCCGTTTATAAACGAACCGAAATGGTTTTTGCCGCACAGCGTTATTCCGTAGCTGTGCCCCTTAAGGTTTGCGAAGTTTATCATATATTTCGCCTCGGTAACGCAGGTCGGCAGATAATTCACCGCGCCGCTGAACTCATGCGACCATACGATAGGCGCGCTTTCATCGGCGGCTCCGTTATCGCGGTTCACAAAATTCACGCCGCTCAATATTCCTTCGGTACACATTTTTTCCATATAATCGGGGAACAGGCGCGACACGTCGTAGACCGTAATATCAGACGGCGCGACTCCCGCATCCTCAACGAGCGAGACAAGCAGAGCTTTTAACAGCACCGGATTTGTATAGCTCATGCTCGTTTCACCCGAAGTGTCATCGTCCATTACAGCCGAGCCGTTTATATTGGCTTTTATCGCTATCTTTTCGCCCGCCTTGTATCCGCCGCTTTCGCCGTTTCGCTCGTTGCGGTTTTCAAACAGCGCCCTCCAGCCGTCCGCCGCCGTCGAAGCGCCGCCGAGTGCTGCAATCGAGTCGGAAACCATAGTCCGCATAACGTCCTCGTTAAAATTATCAGGCTCCCACCAATAACCGTTCCCGTCCCAGTCAACCGAGTCCGGCTCATACGACCATACAACACGTCCCGGCATCGCACCCACGCCTTCGCCGTATGGTTCGTGCGCCGGAAACCCGTCCGCCGCGAACGCGTTTATTTGTATAGCGGCGATTAACACGCTTACGCATAAAATCACATATAAAATCTTTCTCATGACTTTACCTCCTTAAATATATTACTATTATAAACGCAAAGTCCAAAAATAGCAAATACTTATATTGCATAGTCATCTATGTTTGACGTGAATACAAAGTTATGGAATTCATTTGGAAGCAATACCAGGTTTTTTCAAAGCCTGCCGAGCTGTTCCTTGAAAAAATGAGAGAATATATCGAGAACTCCGGGGCAGAATAATACGGCTTGCTTTTATTTTACAAATATGCTATAATAATTGAAAAACATAAGATAATTTTACAGGAGGGTCATTATGTTTAAAGAGTTTACCGTTACAGTGCCGGAATTTCCGGACATAGAGTTTGACATAATCAATTACGGCGCCACACAGGGAAGCAAGGCGGCGAACACCAAAGCGTTCCGGAGCGCCATTGACGCGGCGGCGGAAAAGGGCGGCAGAGTGGTCGTGCCGGACGGTGTGTGGCTCACGGCGCCGATTACATTAAAGTCCGGAGTGGAGCTTCACCTTGACGACAACGCGATCATTTTGTTTGACAAAAGTCCGGAGGATTATCCCCTAATTATCACGGACTACGAAGGCATAAAGAGGATAAGGACCGTGTCGCCGATCACCGCCGATCATGCCGAAAACATTGCGATAACCGGAGGCGGCACGATAAACGGAAGCGGTCAGCTTTGGAGACCCGTAAAGCGCTGGAAGATGACCGACAAGCAGTGGGAGCGGCTCCTGGCAAGGTCTGAGTACATAATCCACGGCAATGACGGCGAGATCTGGGTGCCTTCAAAGTCTATATATGACGCGAGATACGTGGGCGAGGTCTTTCCGGGCGACTATCCCACCGATGAAGAAGCGCTTGCGGCGGCAGCGCCGTACTACGACTTCTACAGACCGGTCATGATAAGTCTGCGCCATTGCAGGAACGTACTGCTTGAGGGCGTGCGGCTGCAAAACTCGCCGGCATGGAGCGTTCATCCGTATTTCTGCGAAAACGTGACGATGAGGAACGTATTTATAACCAATCCGTACTATGCCCAGAACGGCGACGGAATTGACGTTGACTCCTGCAAAAACGTACATATCCACCACTGCGACTTCCGCACCGGCGACGACGGTATCTGTCTTAAGTCCGGCAAGGACCGAGAGGCGAGAAAGCTCAAGAAGCCCTGCGAAAATGTGTATGTTCACGACTGCAAGGTGGGCAAGAGCCACGGCGGATTTGTTATAGGCAGCGAGATGTCGCGCGGGGTCAGGAACGTGCTGGTCAAGAACTGCACGTTTGTTGACTCCGACCTGGGCGTAAGATTTAAGAGCGCCATGGGCCGCGGCGGGGTTGTTGAGGATATTTATTTAGAGGATATACAGATGCTTAACATCAAGAACCAGCCGGTAATCATGACCATGGACTATGTTCATAACCTTATGGACTACAAGGACCCGGTTGTAAAGAGCGACGATCCTGAGGATATACCCGAATTTAAAAATATTTACTTTAAACGCTGCAACTGCATCGGCGCGGGCGCTCCCGTCAAGATAAATCCGCTGAGCGGATATCCAAACTCAATTCACGATATATTCTTTGACGAGTGTAATCTGGAGCTTTGATGATGAAAAAAATACGATTTGTTATCGCGGGTTCCGGCTGGAGGTCGCTGTATTACGTCAGAGTTGCAAAGGCTCTGCCTGATGTGTTCGAGCTTTGCGCCATGTATTGCAGGACTGCCGAAAAAGCCGAAAAAATGGCTGCCGAACATGACATTCACACCACTGTCTCGATTGAGGAATGTGTAAGCTTTGAGCCGGATTTTGTGGTGGTCGCGGTAAACAAGGCATCGATAGCCGAGGTCAGTATGGAATGGCTGCGGCGCGGACTGACAGTGCTTTGCGAGACTCCTGCGGCGCTCGGCGTCGAAGAGCTGAACGCGCTTTGGCAGATGCATTTATCCGGATACAAGCTGGCGGTCGCGGAGCAGTTCACGCATTTTCCGGAATACAGCGCCCTGCTCAAGGTCGCGGAGCGCAACATCATCGGCGAGCCGGACTTTTTAAACATTTCGCTCGCGCATGACTATCACGGCATAAGTCTTATGCGGGCGCTGCTTAACATACCGACCGACACGGGCTTCACACTGCGTGCAAAAGACTATAAGTTCCCGGTGACCGAGACCTATACGAGATACGAGCGGTTCAGAGACGGCAGAGTGACGGACAAGCGCAGGACGATAGCGATGTTTGAGTTTGAGAACGGAAAGACCGCGCTTTATGATTTTGACTCCGAGCAGTACCGCTCGCCGATCAGGCGGAACTCGGTCAAGCTTCGAGGCGTGCGCGGTGAGATCTCGGACCGCACGGTCTATTATCTGGACAATAACAACGAACCTAAAAAATCCGAGATCGACATTAAAACGCGGCTCGTTAAAACCGGATATGAAAACCCTAACCTGAGCCTGATAGAGGAAGTGACCGGCATAAGCTTTGAGAATGAAACGCTGTACGAGCCGAAATTCGGGCTGTGCGGTCTTGCTTCGGACGAGACCGCGGTCGCGGCTATGATGTTTGGCGCAGCCGAGTATTCGCGCGGGAGCGGCGGCGAACCCTATCCGCTAAAATGCGCGCTTCAGGACGCGTATATGTCGATCCTGCTCCGCAAGGCGGCTGAAACCCAGGCGGAGATAAAAAGTGAACAGCAAATTTGGAATAAGCGGTAGCCCGTTCGGGCTGCCGCTCCGACTGCCTAACAAGTGTTTTAAATACATCTATAATAAAGCTGCGAGATATAACGTACCGCGGCGGCAATGGAACAGAACCGCTTTTTTAGCCCGCGTAAGATGAACAATTGTGCAGTATACATAAACGGCACGAATTAATTTTGTGCATTAATATTGATTTTTCCTGCAACTTTTTATGATATAATAAGTCTAAATTAACAGAACGTAATTGTTTCACTTTTCACACTAAGGAGGATACAAAATGAAAACAAGCATTAAGAAGCTTTTGGCGTCGCTGACGGCGGCGGGAATGATATTCGGCTGCGGCACGGCTTTTGCCGCCGGAACACCGGTCTTTGACATAGACGGAAATCCTGTTCCCAAGACCGAAGCGACCGCTCAGGAGCCGTCCGTTTCATATAACGGAGCCACGTTCACGGCGCAGAGGATCAATCACGACGGCGTGCGGACCGTTCCGCTGCGCGAGGTCATGGAACAAATGGGCTACGGCGTGGCATGGAACGATGAAGACCAAAGCATAGAATGTGTGCGCGAGGAGACGGTGGTCAGCCTGAAGATAGGCGACACAAGATACTATCACTATAACAAAATGGCAATGTTTAACAGCAGCGCCGTACCTTACGCAGAGCTAAACGCCGCGCCTTATCTTTATCAGGACAGCGTTACCTATGTTCCGGTCAATATGCTGACGACCGTTTTGGGTGTTTCGGTATATGACGGCACAAACGATACGATAACGATTTCCGAGGCGGCAAAGGTTACACTGAACTCGGTGCAGTCGGATGATGACGGAACGTATCTTAGCGTAAGCGACCCGATGCGGGGCGAAGTCATCGTAAGGATCTCCGATACCGCCACTGCTTTGAGCGAGAATTGTGACCTTACGTCAATTCCCGCCGGAGTGACGCTTGATATTGAGTACGGTCTTGCTATGACGATGAGCATACCGCCGCAAACCACGGCTATATCGGTCAGTCTTCCGTATACCGAATGCACAGCCGACAATGCCGATTTCAGCGGTACGATCACCGAGAGTGACATTGAGGCGGGAATTATCGTGATCGATGAAAACGGCGCTTTAAGAGCGCTGAATGTTGACGATGACACCAAGATATCACACGGTCTTGACAAGAGGATATATAAAATCGATGATTTAACGGTCGGCACAAAAATAACCGGCGTGCGCGACGCTGCCGAGACACGCAGCATTCCGCCGCAGTCGTATGCGATTACGATTGAGATAGTAGATTAAAAGACCCGAATAAATTAACATATCAATGCCGAGGGCGAAGGAAACTATATGTTCCTTCGCCCGATTTAATATTTACTTTTTCATAAGCTGCGTGCCTGCGTTCCACGCCGTGCCGACTTTTTCGCCGGTGGTATAATAACCGTTCTGGAACTGGTCAAACATTAACGCGCGGAGCTTTTTGGGGTCCACTTTGCCGCTATCCGAAATGACCGCCTCATCTGCCTTGACATTGACGATTTTTCCGACTATGCCGTCAACATGATCCGTGTGAAGGAATTCAAGAAGCTCACACTCCATAACAACAGGAAATTCTTCAATAATCGGAGCGTGTACCCTGTCGCTCTTTACGGCGTGATATCCGGTGCGCTCAAACTTATCTTCGATCTTGTTTCCCGAAGCAATACCAAAGAAGTCGGCGACGTCCATGTGCGCCTCATCAGCGAGCGCCACGGTAAAAGCCTTGCTGGCTTTTATATTCAGCCATGTCTTCTTTCCTTCACCGATAAACAGGATGATCTTGTCCATATCGCAAATCTGTCCCCACGCGACATTCATCACGTTTACCTTTTCGTTCTCGTCATATGCAGCCACCATAAGCACCGGCATAGGATATACCGCCGGAACAACACCTAAATCTTTCTTCATTTACTTTACCGTCCTTTCATTTTAATTATTGAATATAATAAATTTCCAAAGCAAATTGACTTTATAAATATATTATACTATAATTGTAGCATAATATATCTTATTTGGCAATAAGCAAAGATAAATTTATGATCGGAGGTATCGCGCAAAATGGACGTTAAAGAATTATTAAAAGAAGCGTCAGATCTTAAATCGGAGCTAAAAGAAATACGGCGTGAGCTTCACAGACATCCGGAGGTGGGATTTGAGCTTTCTTTCACAAAAGCATTTGTAAAAGAAAAATTAACGGAGTTCGGCTATTCGCCGCTTGAAATGGGTAAAGCCGGTCTTGTCGCGCTGTGCGGCGGCAAAAAGGCGGGCAGGACCATGCTGCTTCGCGCGGACATGGACGCTTTGCCGATCCGCGAGGAGGCGGATATCGATTACCGAAGTGAAACCGACGGCAGAATGCATGGCTGTGGACATGATATGCATACCGCCATGCTGCTGGGTGCGGCGAAAATTTTAAAGAAACACGAAAATGAGATACGCGGCACTGTCAAACTGGAATTTCAGCCCGCGGAGGAGATATTCCGCGGCTCGCCGGATATGATAGCGTCTGGTCTGCTTGAGAACCCGCGTGTCGACGCGGCATTAATGATCCATGTAGCCGCCGGACTTCCGTTTCCTTCCGGCACAATCATGGTTGCAGACGGCGGAATATCCACCGCGTCCTGCGAGCAGTACCGCATAACGGTTCTGGGCAAGGGCGGACACGGTTCCGTGCCCCATGAAACGATCGATCCGATAACCGCCGCGGCGCATATTCACATCGCGATGCAGGAAATAAACAGCCGTGAACTTGACGGCAACGATTACGGAGTGTTCACAACCGGACGCTTCGAGTCCGGACAAGCATCCAATGTTATTCCGGACAAGGCGGAAATGTGGGGTACAATTCGCACGACAGATCCGGACAACAAGGTCGGGGCGCTGATAAAAAAACGTATCGAGGAGATAGCCAAGGGCGTAGGAGCTGCTATGCGCTGCGAGACGACCGTGGAATTCTATGATTTCTGCCCGTGTATGTTAATAAACAGCGAGCTTTCCGAAAACACACTTGAATATATGAATGAACTGTTAGGCGGCGGCGCAATGGAGCTTTCGGTCATATCCGGCGGAAAGCCCGGAGGCGGAAGCGAGGATTTTGCCTTTGTGAGCCACAAGGTACCCACAGTCAGTATGATCCTGGTCGCGGGAAGCTCAAACGACGGTTATGTTTACGGTCAGCACCACCCAAAGGTCAGGTTTGACGATTCGGTTCTGCATATTGGCGCGGCTGCATACGCCTATTCTGCTTTGCGCTGGCTTGAGCAGCACAATAAATAATTTAACGGACGCGGTATTAATAAGTATACCAAAAAGAGGACAAATGCCGAATGAAGCAGGAGTCCTCTTTATTTATTTTTGGAATTGTTTATTTTTAAAACACTTTTTGTTATATCAGCAGCGGCTGGAGCTGGGTCCCCGCCATTGCCGCGATTACCGTGTTTTTTATTAATCTAAAATCCGATACCAGCGAGTTTTGTTTGTTCAGGCTGTCGTCCTGTCCGAATGGCACAACATATATGTTCTTTCGCGTAAGCAGCGTGCCTATGTTGCGAATGTTACCGCTGAGTCCGTCGTTGGTGGATACGGCTATCACTACCGGTCGGTTGTTGCGCAGGTGCGACTTTACAGCCAGTGTCACCGGCGTGTCGGATATGCCGCCCGCGATTTTGGAAATAGAGTTGCCCGTGCAGGGCGCAGCCACAAGAACGTCAAGCAGAGCTTTCGGTCCGATAGGCTCCACCTGCGGCAGAGTCGTCATTGGCTTCCTGCCCGTGATCTCCTCCAGCACTATTTTAAGGTCCTCCGCCTTGCCAAATCTTGTGTCGGTTTCGGATACGGTCTTTGAGAGAATGGGGAAAACCTCAGCGCCGTCGTCAACAAGCTCCTCAATAACAGGCAGGATTTTGGAGATCGTGCAAAACGAACCGGTAATGCCAAATCCGATCTTCATTCCCTCAATCATATCGTTTTCAGTCATTGTTTCACCTCGCTTGCTCATTTATTATAT
Organism: uncultured Monoglobus sp.; assembly: GCA_947624495.1. Classification (GTDB taxonomy): domain Bacteria; phylum Bacillota; class Clostridia; order Monoglobales; family Monoglobaceae; genus Monoglobus. Next base: position 25,044 of record CANQKP010000015.1, read on the forward strand.
TTAAAATAGTGTCACGGATTATGCCGCCTGCCGTCACCGGCGATGTTTTACCCGGAATTGAAAGCGCCCAAATCACGCTGCGCCCCATGCGTTTCGCGGCTTCAAAGTCTACACCGCCGGGTTTTGAGGCGAGGTCGATTATAAGGCAGTCCTCTCTAAGGGCGCGGAGCATATCATCATCTATGATAAGCTTCGGAACGGTGTTAAATACCACATCGTACTTTTCGGGATCCTTAAGAGGCAGACGGATATCCGCGCCGCTGTACCCGTACGCTTTTATATACGCAAGGTCCGCCCTTTTGCGCGCCGCCGCGGTCACATGGGCGCCAAGACCTTTAAGCGTATTGCACAGCACTTTGCCTACTCTGCCGAAGCCTGTCACAAGACACTCGGACCCGTGCAGGGTTATCGGAAGCTCCTCCATGGCGATCCTGACCGCCCCCTCCGCCGTGGGTATCGCGTTTAAGACTGCCAGTTCTTCACGCTTCATGTAATCTGCGGTTTTGGCTCCGCTCAGACTTGCAAGTGCGCTCAGACGTTCATCTATTTTGCCCGCCAGGATAAGCTTGCCGGTAAGGTCAGCACCCGACTCGAACAATTCGCTTACTTTAATTTCACTTTTAGTGAGCGGCGCGTTAATGTTGTCGGAATTAAGTACCGAAGCATACGGGACCGGCAGCACAATGCAGTCGGCGTCATAAAGCGCGTCGCTGAGAGAGCCGCATATTTTTATGTTGTTTATGTTCGAAAACTCCGGACTGTCGATGCCGACCGCGCTGACGGAATAGCCGTTCCTCGCAAGCTCGGCAATAACGTAAACCTGGCGTCTGTCTCCGCCGACAAACGCGAATGCAGAATACTTTCTCATCTTCAACACCTCAGTATATACTATGACCGACGCGCTGTTTTGTGAAAAAAATGACCGAGACAGCAAGCCGCCTCGGTCGGGAGTGTTCTGCCCGGCAAGCCGGACAGAAGGAAATGAAAAAAAGATTGTTTAGTTGTGGTATGCATATATCATACAACATTTCAAAGAAAATATCAATAGAAAACTTTGTTGATATTGCGCAAACAATATCAACTTTTTTTGTGCGTTTTCAACAACAGAGTCTCAAAACACCCGCTATTCGGTATAATTTGACAGACCCGGGACTGTATGTTGCACAAAAAAATCTTTTCGGCTTAACAAATATGTACAAAAAATTGTATTTACAATATGCAAAAAACCTGTTATAATCAAGCTTATATTGAAAAATCTAACAGAAAGGTAATTGTTTAAATGCAAAAACTCAGGAAAGCAATCGGATTTTTATTAATTGCCGCGCTTATTGCTGCGCTCTGTCCGCTGAGTATTACGGCTCACGCGGAAACCGCCGAAAAGCTTGCGGCGTTTCCGGGCGCCGAGGGCGGCGGAATGTGGACGACCGGCGCAAGAGGCAGCGAGAGTCCTTCGGTTTACCGCGTCACAAGCCTTGCGGATGACGGGAGTTACGGCACTCTGCGCGACGCGGTGTCACAGCCGAACCGC
>CANQKP010000016.1 GCA_947624495.1 uncultured Monoglobus sp.
CACGCTATGGCGCAGCGGTACTGGCTGTCGTGCATGAAGGTCGTAAACTTATAGTCGCTGGGCGAAAGAGATGTGAAAACTCTGACCGCGCTGTTGTCGCTGTGTCTCAGCACAAGTTCCTCTCTCCAGTCGCCGAACAAATCTGCCTGCAGGCAGGGAACCGCCTTGGTGCTGTTGTTGGTCGAAACAGGGTTCGAGGTCCACGTTGACCAGAGGCGGCTAAATCCGCCTTTATTGATAAGGGGATTACCGTTTGAGTCATAGGCAGGTTTTTTATCGTAATCATTGATTTGGTACTCACCGTCATTCCATTTGCTCAGCCTTCCCTCGCTGAAATGCTCTCTGCACAAGTCGCCGTCCCAATATATCGCGAAGTTGGGGTACTGTCCGTCCTGCACGGTAACAAGCTGGTTTCTGGCATTGAATGAGCCGAGATTTACGATCTCGCCGCCCAAGGTCCTGGTATTTAAGCTTGCATCCCAAGCCAGCACGCCGTACTGCTTGCTGAAATAGTCCATTATTCCTCTGCCGTCGTCGCCTGTGGAGGTTTCGTGCCAGATCACAGCGCCGTCCTTGCCGTTTAAGAACACTCTGCCCCAAGTCGGGCTGTCCTCAAGGACCTTAAAGACCTCCTGCTCTCCGTCGTTGTCAAAGTCTGAAACGTGCAGAGCGTCGCCGTGACCAAGCTTCCTGCCGCTTGAGTCCTTCGCCGACCACAGAACTTTTCCGTCATCGTCTATTGCGGCGGAGCCGTAAACTATCTCATCCTTGCCGTCGTTATCAAGGTCGGCGACCGAGATGTTGTGGTTGCCCTGACCGTAAAACGGGTTTGAGCTTGACGTTCCGCTGTCAAGCCGCCATACTTCGGTCAGGTTTTCGCCGTCCCACTTATAAGCCACCGCAACAGATTTGTTGTAGTAACCGCGGCAGAAAATCATGTACGGATGGACTCCGTCAAGATACGCGGTTGCGGCAAGGTACCTGTCCGAACGGTTAAAGTCGCCCTTTGTGTCGCCCCATTCTCTGGATGTTCCAACTTTGGGATAATAGTCTATCGTCCTCATCGCAGCGCCGCTCTCACCGTTAAATATAGTAAGATACTCAGGTCCGCTCTCGATTTTTCCCCTTGAGCTTACATAGCTCGCCGAGTTGTCCGTGCTGCGGATCTCATCAGTGTTTCCGACCTCTGACACATAATGTCCTCTTCCGTCGACCGTGCCGGGCGCAGTTTTTACTGCCATTTCCGCTTTGCCGTCGCCGTCATAGTCAAACACCTGGAACTGAGTATAGTGCTGACCCGCTCTTATGTTTCTGCCGAGGTCGATACGCCAGAGCATGGTGCCGTCCATCTCGTAGCAATCAAGATAAACATGGTCGGTAACGCCGCTGCTGGCGCTGTCCTTTGCGTTGTCCGGCTCCCATTTTAAAATCAGCTCGTAATCACCGTCTCCGTCAACATCGCCAACCGAGGCGTCGTTTGCCTCAAAGGTTTGGGCTGTGTCCGGAACAGGCATCTGAACCGGTATATCAAAGTAAGCATACGGCGAACTCTTCCACGAACTGTCACGGTTCCCCGTAAGCATGGGGAACACGCCGCTTGGTTCTCCCTCTACGCCGTTTATTATAGGCGCAACCGCATACTCGTCTTCCGCAGTTCCGGCTTGGTCGGTGTAATTGGTAAGCGGACAGCTTTCCGCCAAAACCTCACCGTTTTTATAAATTTTAAACGCGGTGTCCATAGGCTCGGTTCCCAGCAAACGCCAGCTTAAGTATACTCCGCCGCCATAAGTCAGGTTTGCGGCAAAACCGCCGCGGTTCAAGTACTCCATCTGACGGGGTTCTCCGACAGCTGCGGAGACGGCGCCTTCCGCTGTTTCATCACCGCCCGCCGCAAAGACCGGCAGCATGGCGATAACCATACAAAACGCAAGTGCCAAACTAAAAAATCTCCTTTTCATCACTCTTCCTCCTTATTTAAATAAATCACTGTGAGTGCCTGTTCTTGAAAGTGTCAGAACAAGAACATCATTTTCAATCCTGTAAATAAGCAGCCAATCCGGCTCAACATGACATTCACGATGACCTGACCATCTTCCGGACAAACTGTGGTCTCTGTATTTTTCGGGAAGCGTTTCGCCAACAGCGATGATTTCTATAACGTCTTCCAAATTTTTAATGTTGCGTCCCCGCTTTATTACACGTTTAAAGTCTTTTTTAAACTGTGACGTCAGCTTTACAACATACTTAGTCTTCTTCATTTCTTAAATCCTCAAACAATTCATCTAAGTCTGTATAGCCTTTAACTGACGGATCCTTTGCAATTCTTTCGGCTTCAAGCATTGCCGCAACAGTTTCCTGATTGGGTACATTAAGCGTTATCTCAAACGGAATTTTCCCCTCGCGCACTGCCTGGCGCACAAAAATATTAAACGCCGTTGATATGTTCATTCCAAGCTCGCTGAACAATTCGTCTGCCTGCGACTTCAGCGCCGAGTCCATACGAATACTGATATTTGTTGTTGCACTTGCCACGATAAGCAGCTCCCTTCATAATACACTTTAAATACATTATACTACATTTGCACGAAAATATCAATGTATTTGACGAAAATCAATCAACTAAAACCGGAGCGCGGTTTTCCTTCCACGGTAGTCCGAATTTATTTAAGGCGTCCATAAACGGGTCGGGGTCCATTTCCTCAACATTGTACACGCCGGGCTTCTTCCATTTGCCCGAAAGCACCATTGCCGCTCCGATCATCGCGGGTACGCCCGTGGTGTACGACACCGCCTGAGAACCCACCTCTTTATAACACTCTTGGTGGTCGCAGATGTTATAGAGGCAGTAGGTCTTGTCCAGCCCGTCTTTCTTACCGATAAATATGCAGCCGATGTTTGTCTTGCCCACCGTTCTTGGTCCCAGCGACGCCGGGTCGGGCAGCACCGCCTTAAGGAACTGGAGCGGAACGATCTCTCTGCCCTCGTAGATTATGGGTTCTATCGAAGTCATACCTACATTTTCAAGACACTTTAAGTGTGTGAGGTAGCTCTGTCCGAATGTCATAAAGAAGCGAATTCGCTTTATTCCTTTTATGTTAAGCCCCAGAGACTCAAGCTCCTCGTGGTGCAAAAGGTACATATCCCTTTTGCCGACGCCCTCGAAGTCGTATTCGCGTTTTATCTCCATCGGCTTTGTCTCTATCCACTTTCCGTTCTCCCAGTAGCTGCCGTTTGCCGAAACTTCGCGGATATTTATCTCCGGGTTGAAGTTTGTAGCAAATGGATAGCCGTGGTCGCCGCCGTTGCAGTCGAGAATATCAATATAGTTTATCTCGTCGAACTCATGCTTCAAGGCGTATGCGGAGAACACTCCGGTCACGCCGGGATCAAATCCGCTGCCCAAGATAGCGGTGATCCCCGCCTTTTCAAACTTTTCACGGTACGCCCACTGCCACTTATACTCAAATTTTGCAGTATCGGGCGGCTCGTAATTGGCTGTATCGAGATAGTGAACTCCGGTTTTCAGGCAGGCGTCCATTATCGACAGGTCCTGATACGGCAGCGCGAGATTGATAACTATCTCCGGTTTATACGAGTTGATAAGTCCGACAAGGCTGTCAACATCGTCCGCATCGACCTGCGCCGTTTCTATATTGGTATTGCTGCCGACCTTTTTCTTGTACTCCTCGCAGCTCTGCCTGAGCGCATCGCACTTTGATTTGGTACGGCTGGCTATCATAATATCTGTAAATATTTCATGGTTCTCACAGCACTTGTGCGCCGCCACACCCGCGACGCCTCCGGCTCCGATAATTAAAGCTCTGCTCATTCGTATTTCTCCTTATCTTTATCTATAATGCAATAAGCATCTCTCTGAGTATCTTGCAGGCGGCTGCGGTGCTGCACCCGCTCAAATCATAATGCGGCGAAAGCTCCACGATGTCGCAGCCGACAATGTTAAGCTCGCTGCATATCTTTATAACCGCCTCCGGAAGCTCCGAATATCCGATCCCGCCCGGCTCCGGCGTCCCGGTTCCGGGGAACACCGAAGGGTCAAGCACGTCCAGGTCAAGAGTGAAATACACAGGGTACCCCCTGAGCTTCTCGACCGTGGCGCTCAAGCCCTCAAGGCTGAACTTTGTAAGCGCGGTATGTTCCTCCGCCCACTCAAATTCCTCCCTTTCGCCGCTGCGGATACCGAACTGGTACACCTTCTTATTGCCGAGCATCTCGGCGCAGCGCCTAATAACCGTGGCGTGACTGAGTTTCACACCCAGCAGCTCGTCTCTCAAATCGGTATGGGCGTCGATATGTATAATTCTGAGGTTTACGCCGTACATCTCATAGCACGCCCTGACCGCGCCCAGCGTCACCAAATGCTCTCCGCCCAGCATGACCGGAATTTTCCCGCTCCGGCACATAGCTTCCGCCTGACCGCGGATCTGTTCGAGCGCGGCTTCGGTATCGCCCGGCGGAAGCTCCAGATCTCCGCAGTCGCACACCTTTTTGTCGGTCAGGTCCTTGTCCTGGTACGGGCTGTAGGTCTCAAGCGCCCACGAGTCCGGACGCATAGCCTGCGGCGCAAATCTTGAACCGGGTCTGAACGACGATGTGGAGTCAAACGGCGCTCCGAACACGCAGATATTCGCGTCCTCTGCCGAGGCGTCGCAGCCTATGAATTTAGTCACGTTTTGATTTATGATCTGTTCATTTGTCTCAGGCATTATCTAAAAGCTCCTTTACATAGTTTGGCAGGGCAAAGCACCCTTTATGAAGTTCGGTATTGTAATATTTGGTCTTAAGCCCCAGGCTGTTCCACCTGTCGGGGTCAAAATCTGCCACCGGGTCAAACCTGTTTGAAGCAAATCCGAACAGCCAGTGCCCCGACGGGTATGTGGGTATATGCGCCTGATAAATACGGTGTACCTTAAAAACGCCCTTGATCCTGCTGTGGGTGCGGATAAGCGAGTCAGCATAATCCTGATAATATGGGCTTTCATGCTGATTGACCATTATCCCGCCGTCAGCGAGCGCCCTCGCGCAGTTGCCGTAAAATTCGCGGGTGAACAGACCTTCGCCGGGTCCGAACGGGTCGGTAGAGTCAACGATTATCAGGTCATACTCCCCTCTTTTGCCCCGAATAAACTTCAGTCCGTCCTCAAACAGGATATTTACCCGCTTGTCGTCAAGACCGGCGGTGAGCTTTGGAAAGAACCTGCGGCAGACCCTTGTGACCTCGCTGTCGATCTCCACAAGGTCAATTTTTTCAATCGTCCTGTACCTCACCAGCCGGCTTACCGTTCCGCCGTCGCCGCCGCCGATAACCAGCACGTTTTTTATATCCGGATTGACCGCCATAGGCACGTGGACTATCATTTCATGGTATATAAACTCGTCTTTTTCGGCAACCATCATAAGACCGTCAAGGGTCAGGAAGGTCCCAAGCTCCTCGGACGTCATAACGTCTATCCGCTGAAATTCGGTGTTTCCGCTGTACAGCTGCTTGTCGACCCTAACCGAAAACCGCACATCGCGGCTGTGGTTTTCCGAATACCATAATTCCATAATTGTTCCTTTCGTAAATTCTATTCTTTAATTAATTTGTTAAGCGTGCCGTACAGCACGTCAAAATCGATAGGCTTTGAGATATGTGCGTTCATTCCCGCCTCCGCAGTCATGGCGACGTCCTCGGCAAAAGCGTTGGCGCTGACCGCTATGATAGGCACGGTCTGCGCGTCAGGTCTCTTAAGAGCGCGTATTGTCCTCGCTGCCTCGCAGCCGTCCATGACCGGCATCTGCATATCCATCAGTATCGCGTCGATCGCGCCCGGCTCGGATTTTTCAAATTCCTCCACAGCCTCGGCGCCGTCCCACGCCTGAATTACCTCAACGCCCCGCTCCTTAAGGATCTCGACCGCGATCTCCATATTTATCTCGTTATCCTCGGCAACAAGCACGGTAAAGCCGTTTAAGTCGATCTCGCCCTCGGCTGCCGAAATATGCGCCGCCTCTTTGCTCTTTTCCGCCTCGGCTGTTTCCAGCGGAATGATAACGGTGAACTTGCTGCCTTTGCCCAGCCTGCTTTCAACGAATATCTTGCCGCTCATCTGCTGGACGAGGCTCTTTACTATAGGCATACCCAGTCCGGTTCCGGTAACGCTGCCCGAACCGAACCTGTTTTCTCTGGCATACGGCTCAAAAATCGTCTTGATAAACTCGCTCGTCATGCCTATTCCGGTATCCTCTACCTCGATCTGGTACTTGCTGTGTTCAAGATACCTGCGCTCAATGACGCGCATATCCACCTTGGCGCCGCTCTTGCTGTATTTGAACGCGTTGGACAGTATATTGTTAATGATCTGAGTCATGCGGAACGAGTCGCACATAACCATTTCGTTTGTGATATCATATCTTACGCTGAAGGTCTTATGCTCACGCTTTGCCTGATCGCGGAACTGCTCGGCGCAGCTTTCTATGCACTCCCTAAGGTTGATCGGCTTATACTCAAGCGAGAACTTTCCGCTCTCAAGACGTGAGATCTCCAGCACATCGTTTATCAGATTAAGTAACTGCCTTCCGGAAACCTCGATCTTCCTTATATATTCCATAAGCTTTTCCGCGTCGCCCGGATTTTGCTCCGCAAGTCCCGTAAAACCGATGATAGCGTTAAGCGGCGTGCGCATATCGTGAGACATATTATTGAAGAACTTGTTCTTGGAGTTCTCGCTCTTGCGCGCCGCCTGAAGCGCGTTTTTGAGCAGGTCGAGCTGCTCGGTCTGTCTGTCCATCTCCTCATCGATACGGCGGAAGCAAAGCACGACTTCGCCCGGCTCAAGGTTATCGTCAAACAGCAACCGCACGCTCACCCATTTGTAGCCGTCTTCGAACTTCCTTAAAAAGTCGCCGCCGTAATCCTTAACTCCGCTGCTTACCAGTTCCTTGATCTTTTCCAAGGCGAAGCTTGGCTTGAAGTCATGACCGGTATCCTCATCAGTGACCTCATTTATCGTGTCGATAAGCTTTTCGTAGCTTCCGCTGGAGCCGAGCTTTTCCGCCACGTGGTCCGAGGCTTTTATCGCCTCGTATGTTCCGTCTATATAGTTGACCCTGTAGATAGCATAGTACATATTGCCAAGAGCCTGGACCGTGTCTCTCGCCCTTGTGATGCTGCGCCTGTTCTTAAACTCCCTGTAAGTCATATAAAGGACCAGCAGCGCAAGCGCCAGCATAATAACAAGAATTATTATATAGAACGAGTTCAGTCCGCCGAGTATAGAGCTTATCCGCATAGTGAGTATAGACGTCCAGCCGTTGCTCATTTTGAAGTAATACACTCCGCGCTTGCCCTCGTCCTTGGTTTTAACAAGGTCGTTATAGCTGTTATAGCTTCCGTTTTCTATCCCGTCAAGAAGTTCGGACGCAAATTCCTGACACTCTTCGTAGCTCTCGCCGTAGTCCGTCTGGTAATACACAAGGCTGCCGCGGCTGTCACAAAGGTAGTATCTTCCTCCCTGAAGTATACCCGACTCGCCGCCATAATAGTTAAAGCTTTCCGGATATATGTTAAACGCAATAACAATATCGGACGTTTCCGACTTCTTCGCGGCAGTTATGACCTTGTGACCGCTGAAATAGTCGTTGTATATATCGCTGAAAACGATCTCGCCTTCCGCGTTGACAGCCTGTATGTACCATTGCTCTTTGGTAAAGTCGTAAAGCTCCGCGTTCTCCTTGGGATTGACGTAGATATACTCCCCGTCCACCACCGCGCAGGGGTCGAAGCTTTCACCGAAAAAGCGATTGGTAACGCTGAGATAATCGAAGATCCATTCCTTAACGTCTTCCGGACCTTCCTGAAACCGCTCGTCAATACTGCTTACGCCCATCTCAAGCAGGGTCGAATACATTGAGATGTTGTTCTGCTCCTCGACCGCATAGGTCCTCGCGAGCGACATCCCGGTGTCATAAGCGTTCTGCATCAGCCGTACGCGGATAAAGCCCATACAAAGGCAAGTGAAAAACACGAAAATCAGCAAAATAATAATATTAAGCTTCATTTCGGACAGTATTTTCTTGCGCTTGACTTTGCTTACGTCCGCCATACGCTGACCCCTTTCCTCAAAAAATGATTATCTGTAATAATTATAACATAACACTCCTTTTAAATCAAGCAAAATATATCCATTCACCGATTTTATATACATCTGTTGAATTTCATTTTTTATTAATAAAACCCTTGATATTATATACAATTTGTGGTATTATGTTTCTATATGTTAAATTTTTGGAGGGATAATATGACTCAGGCAAACATTTGTATTATGATTTCCATAATCCTCTACCTTGTCATCGTACTCGGTATAGGCGTATGGTATTCAAGGAGCAACAAAACAGCCGATGATTTCTATCTCGGCGGAAGAAAACTCGGACCTTTCGTAACCGCGATGAGCGCCGAAGCGTCCGACATGAGCAGTTATCTGCTTATGGGAGTTCCGGGACTGGCGTACCTTACCGGTCTGGCGGATGCTTCGTGGACGGCTATAGGTCTGATAATCGGCACGTACTTAAACTGGCTCATCGTGGCAAAGAAGCTGAGACACTACTCTAACCACATCGGCGCGGTGACGATACCGGCGTTCTTTTCCGAAAGATTTAGGGACAAGTCAAGAATTCTCAGCGTTATTTCCGCTGTTGTGATCATTATTTTCTTTGTTCCTTACACCGCATCGGGATTTGCCGCCTGCGGAAAGCTGTTTAACTCGCTGTTCGGCGCCGACTACCTTATCGCTATGCTGGTATGCGCGGGCGTTATCATTCTTTACACAATGCTCGGCGGATTTATGGCTGCGAGTACGAGCGACTTTTTGCAGAGCATAATCATGACGATTGCGCTTATAATCGTTCTGGTTTACGGCGTGGTAAACGCCGGCGGCATGGGTCAGGTTGTCGAAAACGCAAAACAGCTGCCCGGCTATCTGAGCCTCTCAAATACATATAACCCCGACACCGGAAACTCCGAAGTTTACGGCTGGTTCAGGAGCTGCTCAATGCTGGCGTGGGGTCTCGGATACTTCGGTATGCCGCATATACTGCTGAGATTTATGGCAATTGAAGATGCGAAGAAGCTCAAGCTTTCAAGACGCGTCGCTTCGATCTGGGTCGTAATTTCGCTCGGCGTCGCCGTTTTGATAGGCATAATAGGTATGGGTCTCGTTTCAAACGGCGTTATGGCTCCCCTTGCGGACTCCGAGCGCGTGCTTATTGAGATCTCCAAGCTTATCAGTCAGCACGGCGTTATCGCGGCTCTGATCGCCGGCGTTATCCTTGCCGGTATTCTTGCCGCAACAATGTCCACGGCGGACTCGCAGCTTCTTGCGGCGTCTTCCTCCGTTTCGCAGAATATCGTTAAGGAGAAGCTGTTCCCCAATTTGAGTGAAGAAACGACTATGATCATTGCAAGATTTACTCTGGTCGCTATCGCTATCGTCGCCGCTTTCATCGCCCGCGACCCCAACAGCTCGGTATTCGGAATTGTATCGTTCGCGTGGGCAGGCTTTGGCGCAGCGTTCGGACCGGTCATGCTGACGGCGCTGTTCTGGAAGAGGACCACCAAATGGGGCGCTCTTGCCGGAATGATAGCCGGCGGAGCAATGGTGTTTATCTGGAAGTACGGTATCGCCACGCTGGGCGGTCTGTTCGCGATATACGAGCTGCTTCCGGCATTCATCACCGGTCTTATCGCGATCATCGTTGTAAGCCTTCTTACAAAGGCTCCCGAACAGGAGATCATTGATGAGTTCGACGCAGTAACAGCAATGAAGGATTAAAAATCAATATTTAAATAACAGATCCGCCGGTCAATTGACCGGCGGATTTCAGCGTGTAGAAAAACTCCGTTTTTCAAACTTTTTGATGCCAGACCCAGTTTCGCCCGCCGAACCCGGGCGAGTTCGCTCCACCCTTCGTGTGGAACGAATTAGGGGACTTCGTCCCCTAAAACCCCTAAAAATACGCAGTTTGTGCGAGCTAAAAATAGCTGCTTTGCCGTCCGGGCGTGGCATAACGGAATATGTTGTGATTATTCTATTTTTTGAAAGCCTGATCAAGGTCCGCAATAATATCATCTATACTTTCGGTTCCGATTGACAGTCTTATTGTGTTGGGTTTAATACCCTGGTCCAGAAGCTCCTCCTCTGTCAGCTGCGAATGTGTAGTGCTTGCCGGATGGATAACCAAAGACTTAACATCCGCAACATTCGCCAAAAGCGAAAAAATTTCCAGTCTGTCGATATAATCCTGTGCATCTTTTGCGCCGCCCTTTATTTCAAACGTGAATATTGAACCTCCGCCGTTTGGGAAATACTTTTTGTAAAGCTCATGGTCAGGGTGATCCTCAAGCGAGGGATGATTGATCTTTTCAACCTGTGGATGACTGCTCAAAAATTCAACGACCTTCTTGGTGTTCTCAACATGGCGCTCAACTCTGAGCGACAGGGTCTCAAGTCCCTGAAGCAGCAGGAATGCGCTTATTGGCGCCAATGTCGCGCCGGTATCGCGCAGCAATATCGCGCGTATCTTTGTCACAAAAGCAGCCGGACCGACCGCCTTGGTGAACGAAACGCCGTGATAGCTGGGATTTGGTTCAACAAGAGACGCGAACTTGCCGCTCGCCTCCCAATCAAACTTTCCGCTGTCAATGATGACTCCGCCCAATGTAGTTCCGTGACCGCCTATGAACTTTGTGGCTGAATGGATAACTATATCCGCACCGTGTTCAATAGGTCTGATAAGGTACGGCGTTCCGAAAGTGTTGTCTATAACCAGCGGTATCTTTGCCGCGTGAGCTATCTTCGCGACCTCGTCAATATTTGCTATATCACTGTTGGGATTTCCGAGGGTCTCAATAAAAATCGCTTTGGTGTTATCCTTGAGCGCATTTTTGACCTCGTCAAGATTATGTATATCAACAAAAGTAGTTTCAATCCCGTACTGCGGCAGCGTGTGCGCCAAAAGGTTGTATGTTCCGCCGTAAATTGTCTTTTGGGACACAATATGGTCTCCCGCCTGAGCGAGGTTTTCAAAAGTGTATGTAATCGCCGCCGCGCCCGACGCAACCGCCAGAGCCGCGACACCGCCTTCCAAAGCCGCCATTCTCTGCTCAAAAACATCCTGAGTCGAGTTTGTCAGTCTGCCGTAAATGTTTCCGGGGTCGGCAAGACCAAATCTCGCGGCTGCATGAGCCGAATTCTTAAACACGTATGACGTGGTCTGATAAATCGGAACGGCTCTCGCGTCGCTTGCCGGATCCGGATTTTCCTGTCCGATGTGAAGCTGTTTGGTCTCAAATCCCCATTTTGATGTATCTTTAACTGTTGCCATATTAATAATCTCCTTATCTTTTTAAAATTAATTCAATTTCTGTAATATAATATTTAAAACGCGGTTCCAGTCTCACATTCGCCCGTTTCTCCAATTGCTTCGGATCAGATACGCGAAGTGTCCTATATATTCGCTCATGACCGCTGCCTCCTTAGAATATAATTCCTATATGTTTAGTATGTTTTAGATGATAGCATAAATTTATTCCTTTGTCAAGCATTTTTTTAAAATTTTTTGAAAAAATCGGAATTCAAAATTTTAAAGAAATTTTTTGATTATCAAGATCGTCAAAAACACAAAAAATCAAAGTTTTTTATTAAATACATCAAGAATTAAGTGGAAAACATATACTTTTTGTTTTATAATAAAGTCTGTGAAATCATTTTTTGTATCTTAAAAACGGGAGGTCTTATGATGATAAAACTTCATTTTGAAAAGATTTACAACAAAAATCGAAATAGAGAACACATATATTTCGGCATTCCGTTTAAAAAAGGAGAGCTGCCGACAGTCCGCGGTTCGGTAACGGACGCCGGAGGAAACGTATACCCTTCCGATTTAAGAGCAACGGCGTATTGGAACGACGGCAGCGTAAAATGGCTTTTTGTCAGAAGTATGGTGGATTTACCGAAAAACGCCGACGTCTGCTATTATTTTGGTACGGAGAAAAATGAAAGAGGCAGCTTTGGTCCCGTAATAACTCGCGGCCGCGAGATTAAAACCGGAAATATTAAAGTTTTGCTTTCCGAAAAAATAAACCAGCTTTTTGAGCGCGTCGAATTTAACGATGTGGATCTCGGCAGCGAATATATTTCCTGTCCCGTCCTGACCGACGGCGGCGGAACCGTTTATGACTTCAAGATAGACAATTGGCATACTAAGGAAAACAGCCCTATCTGCACTGTTATAACCGGAGACGGCTGGCATACACGCGGCGGCGAAAAAGTTTACGCAGCGCGGATAAACCTGACATTTTACGCGGAAAAGGATTGGTTTGAGCTTGGTTATATGATCACAAACACCACAAATTCACAGCTTAAAATCAAATCGTTGGTCTTGAACCACCGCCGCAAATCGGAAAGTACCAGAAACACTGTCGCCGTTACCAACCATGAGACAGAATATAAAACAGGCGAAAGTGTCCGAACGGTTATTGATGCCGAGCGGCTGCTTTATGAGCCGAACGAACACAACGCCGAAGTGTTTTACGGCTCGTTTTTCGCGGACTGCTCTGATGAAAGCACCGGACTCTGCGCCACTGTTTTTCAGGCGCAGCAGAATTTCCCCAAGGCTCTCGGCGCCGGCAAAAGCGGATTTTGCGTCGAATTGGTCCCGGAAAACGTCTCTAATATAATCATGGAAAGCGGTATGGCAAGAGAGCAGAAGGTCTTGTTCCACTTTCACTGCCGCGAGGAGCTTAAGGACCTTAACAACAGAAGCATAATATATCAGATGCCCGACAGACCGATGATAAACCCGCGGGTGTTTCAAGATGCCGGCGTGTTTGAGGACATATTCTGCGCCAGACCCGATTCGGATATCGAAGTTTTCCTCATAAATAAGGCGGAAGAACACGCCCGATGCTACGGTATGCTTAACTGGGGAGATTCCCCGAATATGGGATACACCGAGCAGGGCAGAGGAAATGGTGAGCTGGTGTGGTCGAACAATGAATACGACTACCCCCACGCCTGCGCGCTAATGTACGCCAAAACGGGCATCAGGCGGTATATGGATTATCTGCTTGTTTCGGGCAAACATCAAATGGATGTGGACATTTGCCACTTCAGCGATGATCCGCTGCTCTTAAACGGTCAATGGGAACACACGAACGGTCACTGCAAAAACGGAAAGATCGTGTGCAGTCATCAGTGGGTCGAAGGTTTGCTTGATTATTACCACCTGACCGGCGACACAGAAGCTTACCAAGCCGCCGTTGGAATTGGAGAAAACGTATTGCGGCTGATTGAGATGCCTGTTTTCCGAGAAAGCGGACGTACCAGCGCCAGAGAAACAGGCTGGGCGTTGAGAACTCTGACAGCCTTATACATCGAAACAAATGATGAACGCTGGCTTGAAAAATGCGATAGGATAGTTGAACATTTCAGAGAGTGGAAAGAAGAATTCGGTCTGTGGCTTTCGCCGTATATGGAGAATACCGCTGTCAGAGTCGTATTTATGATCTCGGTGGCTGCGTGCAGTCTTATGAGGTATTACAGAGTACGCCGAGATCCCGGTATAAAAGATATGATACTTGACGCCGTTGACGATTTGGTGGAAAACGCAAGGCTTTCAAACGGACTTTTCTATTACAAAGAGCTGCCGAGCCTCAAAAGACTCGGCAATAATCCGATAATATTGGAAGCTCTTGCCGCCGCCTATGAACTTACGGGTGACACAAAATACCTGACGGCGGGGCTGCCCACCTTCAGATATATTATGACGCTCAAAGGTTCCGGCTTCTTCGGCGGCAAAAAGACCGCCGTCGGCGACGCGGTGCTGTGCGGAACAGCGGGGACCAAAGGGTTTGCACAAATGTTCGTCCCGTTCAACACATTCCTATGCGCCTGCGTTCGAGCGGGTATAATATGAAAAATAATATCGAATTAAAAAATGTTTTTCAGGAGGTGTCGGTTTGAAAAGGCTTAAAAAAATATTTATGGTAAAGAACAACAGCGAGCTTATACTAAACGGAAACATTTTAAAAGCGCTGTTTCTGATCGCTGCGCCTATAATAATAACCAATCTTCTTCAGCATATGTATAATCTGACGGATACATATTGGCTGGGTAAAATAGGCACGCAGCAGCAGGCGGCAATTTCTATGGTTTCGCCGGTTCAAAATACCGTGATCGCGTTCGGTCAGGGCATAACAATGGCGGGTTCCATTCTGATGTCTCAGTACATAGGCGCGAATAATATTAAAAAAGCGTCGCATATGGCAAATCAGATATTTCTGTGCGCTATGATTTTTTCACTTGTCTGCACAACCGGTCTGCTCTTGTTCACGCCGCTGATCACGGCGTGGATAGGCGCGTCGGGTGAGATATTTGATTTAGGCAACATATATCTCCGCATAGTTATTCTTGACACTCCGCTGCTGTTTATTATCAATATTTTTTCCGCGGTCAATCAGTCTCAGGGCAACACCGTCTTTCCCATGCTGCTTAATCTGCTGGGAATTTTGATAAACATGGTACTTGATCCGCTGTTTTTGATGGTTTTTGATTTAGGCATCGGAGGCGTGGCTATGGCGACGCTCCTGTCCAAGGTCCCGTGCGCGGCGGTGGGTTTGAGATATCTTCTGAACCGCAGGAACGAGATACATCTCAAACGGCGGCTGCTCAAACCGCGGACCGATATGATAAAGCTCATCTTTTCGGTCGGACTTCCCACAGCGATCGGCAGCAGCGCCATGCAGTTCGGTTTTGTACTCATGTCAAAAAACGTATACGTTTTCGGCTCCTCGGCAATGGCGGCTTACGGCGTTGGCAACAGAATTAACGGCATAATCACCCTGCCGTCAACGGCTATCGGCTCCGCGACCTCCACAATAGTCGGTCAGAATTTGGGAGCGGGACAGCTCAAACGGGCTGAAAGAGGCTATCAAATTGCCACCCTGTCCGGTGTCGCGCTTCTGTTTTTACTCGGAAGAATACTCTCGTACCGTCCCGTGGGCGCCGCGGTGGTCGGCATACTGACACAAGACAGCAATGTAATGTCTATGGCGGTCGACTTTTTGTCGATAATGGCGTTCTGGTGCTTCACAAACAACGTCTACAACTGCACAATGGGGCTGCTTAACGCATCGGGCAAAACAAAAATCACAATGCTTGTTGAAGCGGCACGCCTCTGGGTTTTCCGTTTTGCCACGATATTTTTCTGTCAGCAGATCCTGCATATGGGCGTTGAAAGCATTTGGTACTCTGTGGTTGTCAGCAACGGTCTGTCGGCAGCGATATTGTTTGTTCTGTATCTCAGCAGAATTTGGGAAAGAGACACTCTCGGAATAGGCAAACACCGCCAAATGTGTTAACACGGCTGTCAGTTTCTTTAAAAAAAACACATTAATCCTCTTGTATTCCTACTAAATCTATGGTATAGTAGTAAATTAGAGGTGATAATCATGAAAATATCCACAAAGGGCAGATACGCCGTGCGTATGCTGCTGGACATGGCGGAACACCAGAGCGACGGCTACATATCGCTCAAGGATATTGCCGAGCGTCAGGGTATATCAAAAAAGTATTTGGAGCAGATAATTTCATTGTTCAATAACACCGACATACTGCGCTCCAGCAGAGGCTTTAAGGGCGGATACAAGCTGGCGCGCACGCCGGACAAGTACACCATCGGCGAGATCCTGCGCATAACCGAGGGCAGCATCGCGCCTATCGCCTGCCTTGAGGACGTACCCAACCGCTGCGCGAGAAGCTCGTCGTGCAAAACGCTTTTCGTCTGGGAAGGGCTTTATAAGGTCATTTGCGAATACCTTGACAGCGTGACTATAAAGGACATAATCGACAACGACCTCAGTCTCGCAGGAAACGATTATATTATCTGATTTTTGCAAACTATTTGTAACAAATTGTCATACCTGCCATAGAATATATTGAAACGGCTCAAGCGCCGTAAAAAAATCAGGAGGTTTGACTATGAGTTATAAAAATAACCACTGCAGAAAAAACGCACAGGATAGCTGCTCGGACTGCTGTGCCGTAAAAGACGTTAATGCCGAGGGCATAGCCGAGGACTGCGCTGTTGAGGCAGCAGAGACAGCCGAAAGACGCTGCGAGGACTTTTCCGAGCCTATTTGCGTAAGCGCCAACAAGATATATGACGCTTGCAGAGAGAGGAACTGTGTTGTGGACTCAAGAGTTTACGTTACGGAGAACGATCAGGAGTTGATCGAAAACGCCATAAACGTTAAGCTTAAGAAAGCAGAGATCATCTGGGTTTACACCGACATCGAGCCGGTGCTTTATAACTCAGGCTACTATTCCATAGACATAAAATTCTTCATCGACGTAACGCTTGAGGTATTCGAGGGAGCCTGCGCTCCCGAAGAGATCCACGGACTTACAACATATGATAAGCGCATTATCCTCTTCGGCAGCGAGGGTCAGACCAAGACCTTCAAGTCAACGTTCGAGCCGGGCGAGGAGATCGAGAAAGTCAGAAGATCAACCAATCTGCCCACTGTTACCGTTGAAGCAGTCGACCCCATCGCGCTCAGCGCAAAGCTGGCTGATAAGGACTGCTGCTGCGACAACGGCTGCACTGCGGCTATTCCCCAGAACATCAACTCGTGCTACTGCGGCGACCTTGTAACATCGGACGATGTAAGGAAGGTCCTTGTAAGCTTCGGACTGTTCACAATCGTAAGGATCGAGAGAAAAGTCCAGCTTCTTATCAACGCGGTTGACTTCTGTGTTCCCGAAAAGATATGCTCCGCCGCCACCGACGACGACCCGTGCAGCTTGTTCAACACCATCCGCTTCCCTATCGACGAGTTCTTCCCGCCCGCATCGGAGAGCGAAAACGGAAATCCCTACTGCAAGGATCAGGACTGCGGCTGCGGCTGCGGAAATTAATTAAAAAATAAAAATATGGCGCGGCTTACGCGCCATATTTTCTTATCTGCTTTCCTTAAGCTGGTATCTTGACA
Source organism: uncultured Monoglobus sp. (assembly GCA_947624495.1). GTDB lineage: Bacteria > Bacillota > Clostridia > Monoglobales > Monoglobaceae > Monoglobus. Next base: position 17,048 of record CANQKP010000016.1, read on the forward strand.
GGATATGCTCACGGAAAAAGAATGTGATCGACCATATCGCGCCAAGACCAACCAGAGTATAAACGATACGGCTGAGAATGCTCATACTACCAAATATGAACGATACCAGGTTAAAGTCGAACAAGCCGACAAGACCCCAGTTCAGACCGCCGATTATTAATAAAATTAAAGCAAGTATATCCATAAATAATTTCTCCTTTTTATTTTGGATTTATCAATATTATCTCCGTCGGATCTTTTATTATTCATATATTTAAACTCAGCCGAAAACATGGCAAAAAATCAAACGTTTCCGCGAAAACAGCAAGCAATTTATAAAAAACAGAAAAAATTGTTTTAAAATTTTATACTTGAAATTCCAGGCTCGTTTGTGTTAAAATAAACAGGATAACATACGAGGTGAAATAAATGTGGAAATACATACGCCCGTACCTTCCGCACGCGGTTATCGCCGCATTGTGCATGGTGGGCGAAGTCTCAATGGATCTGCTTCAGCCTAATATCATGAGCCGCCTGGTGGACGACGGCGTTCTGGGTATGTCCTCCGGCGGCGTTCCGAACCTTAACCTGGTTCTGCTCTCCGGCGCCGCTATGCTCGGCATTGCGCTGCTCGGCTGTCTGTTCGGCTCATCTAACAATGTGTTTGTACAGTACGCCGGTCAGAACGTCGGCAACGATATGCGCAAGGACTGCTTCGAAAACATTATGCATCTTTCGTTCCCGCAGGTTGACCGCTTCGGAACAGGCTCGCTGATCACCCGCGTCACCAACGACGTCACTCAGGTGCAGGGCTTTGTCAGTATGTTTGTGCGCGGTCTGATTAGAACGTCGCTTCTGACGGTCGGCAGCATCTTCTATCTCTTTCGGTTAAACGCTGTGTTCGGATCGATCTCGCTGTGCGCGGCTCCGCTAATCTTAGGCTGTATTATTTTTTGTATCAGGAAAACCAATCCTCTGTTCCCGAAGCTTCAGCAGCGGCTCGACAACATCAACTCGATCATGCAGGAGGATATTTCGGGCATTCGCGTCATAAAAGCCTGCGTCCGCGAAATATACGAAAAAGCGCGGTTCGGCAAAGCTAATGACGAATTGATAAAAACCCAGCTCAAAATACTTATCATATTTGCGTTTATGAACCCAATGATGAACGCACTGTTATACTCAGCTATCGTGCTTATACTGTTTTCCGGCTCCGTTCAGGTCAGGGAAGGAACCGCGACTCCCGGCACGATAATGGCGGCTATAACCTATGCAACACAGCTCCTTAACGGAATACTTATGCTTGTAATGCTGTTTCAGACCATTTCAAGGGGCTACGCCTCATGGAAGCGCGTCCGCGAAGTATTAAACGCGGAGCCTGACCTAAAGGACGGAGATTTTGACGGCAAAACCGAAAAGAAGGGTGAGATTGAGCTAAAGAACGTGTCATTCGCCTTTCCCGGCAGCGCGAAGAACGTACTTACCGGAATAGATCTTAAGATAAATCCGGGCGAGACGCTGGCGATAATGGGCGCGACCGGATGCGGCAAGACTTCGCTCATAAGCCTTATACCGAGGTTTTACGACGTGACCGAGGGCGCGGTTCTGGTTGACGGGGTCGACGTCAGGGAATACCGCCAAAACGCTCTTCGGCAAAAGATTTCGGTAGCTCTGCAAAAAAGCGAGCTGTTCAGCGTATCCGTCAGGGAAAACATTGCCTGGGGCAGCCCCGACGCCTCGGACGACGATGTCCGCGAGGCTGCGGAGATCGCGAGAGCAAGCGAGTTCATAGAGCGGCTTCCGGGCGGCTTGGATGAGCAGGTCGCCGAGCGGGGCAGCAGTCTGTCGGGCGGACAAAGGCAGCGCATAGCGATTGCCAGAGCTGTGCTGTCTCCTGCGGAGATCCTGATATTTGACGACGCGACCAGCGCTCTTGACCTTAAGACCGAAGCAGAGCTTTACGCGGCGCTCAATGAACTCAGACCGGACATGACAAAGATCATCGTGGTGCAGAGAATAGCCTCCGCAAGGTTTGCCGACCGCATAGCTATTCTCGAAAACGGGTGTATCACAGCCTGCGGCACGCATGACGAGCTGCTTAATACATCGGACGCGTACCGAGATATATACAACTCTCAGATGAGCGGAGACGAAAGCGGGGTGAACGTCAATGCGTGAGCAAATGAACACACAAAGGGTCGTGGTCGAAAGAAAGATACCCGGCAGGAACCGCGGCAGCCGCTTTGCAGAGGTGGAACACGCCGACAACGCGGCGGCGACCCTCAAACGTGTGTGGACATATTTTGCCAAGGAAAAGTCAATCGTCATAGCCATGCTTGCTATTGTCATATTCGGCGCCCTATGCGGCGTGTACGCGCCGAGCGTTCAGAGCCGAGCCATTGACATAATCGCAGGAGCGGCGGTCGGGGATCTGTTCCGCACCCTCGCTCTTATGCTGTGCGTCTACCTGATATACAGCCTGTGCCAGCTGTTTCAGGGCATCTTAAGCGCGCGGCTGAGTCAAAGGATAGTCAAACGTATGCGCAGCGAACTGTTCGGCAAGGTGATCGACCTTCCGGTCAAATACCTCGACAGCCACAGCCACGGCGACGTGATGAGCCGCATGACAAACGATATTGAGAATATTTCAAACACCGTTTCACAATCTCTGCCGTCCCTGTTTTCGGGCGCGCTTACCGTTACCGGAACAGCGGCGGTAATGCTTTTGTTCTGCTGGCAGCTCGCGCTGCTCAGCTTTGTTACTGTGCTTCTTACATTTCTCGCCACAAAAATTTTGTCAAAGCGCGTCCGCAAATATTCGCGGCAGCGGCAAAATCTTTTGGGTGAAATGAACGGCACGGTCGAGGAAATGATCGACTCCTACCGCTCGGTCGTGGCGTATAATCATCAGTCCGCCACATCAAAAAGCTTCAGCGAGACCTCGGATCTGCTGACAAAAGCCGGCGTACGCACCGAGATTTTCAGCGGGGTAATGGGACCGATAATGAACTGCATCGGCAACATCGGATTTGTGATAATCGCCGCCTTTGGCTGCCTGTTCTCGATAAAGGGCATAATCTCTGTCGGCGTGATCTCGGCGTTCATTATATACGCCCGTCAGTTCAGCCGCCCGATAAACGAGATCGCCCAGCTTTACGGTCAGCTCCAGACCGCCGTGGCAGGCGCGGAGCGTGTTTTCGTTGTTCTTGACGAGGAGGTCGAGGACCTCTCCGGCGAGCCTCTCGGCGAGCTTGAGTCCGCCACTGTGACGTTTAACAACGTTAATTTTTCGTACACCGAGGGCAAGCCGGTGCTGCGCGGCTTCAGCCTGACCGTACCCGGAGGCAAAAAAGTGGCTCTCGTAGGAGCCACAGGAAGCGGAAAGACTACCGTTGTCAATCTGCTTATGAGATTTTATGACCTGTCAAGCGGCGAGATCCTGATAAACGGCAGGAATATCGCCGGCGTTTCCCGCAAATCGCTCAGGCAGAAGGCGGCAATTGTGCTTCAGGACACCGTGCTGTTTTCGGACACTATCGAGAATAATCTGAAATACGGCAACCCGGACGCGGACGACAAGCTGCTTGAGTCTGCCTTAGAGATGAGCCGCAGCGCCGGAATGATACGCCGGATGAAGGACGGAATAAAGACGCGGCTTTCCGGCTCCGGCTCAAACGTCAGCCAGGGTCAGCGTCAGCTCCTGGCAATCGCCAGAGCCTTTGTTTCCGACCCGAAGATCCTCATACTGGACGAGGCTACCTCAAACGTCGATACCCGAACAGAGAAGGCGATTCAGGACGCGATGCACACCGTTATGAAAAATCGAACAAGCATAATAATAGCCCACCGTCTTTCCACTATCCGCGACGCGGATATTATCGTGGTCATGGACGGGGGCAGAATTGTGGAGAGCGGGACCCACGAGCGGCTGCTCTCCCAAAAAGGCAAGTATTACGACCTGTATATGACCCAGTTCGCGGGGTTCGCCACGTAAATCAAATCAGATCACCCAGTCCCAGAACTCGCCCTGCTTCAGCTCGTCGGATACGCCGCCGCTGTATTGCAGCTCCGGATTTTTGACGCTTACCCTCATTCCGGCGGACACCGAGCTTACTATAAACGCGTTGCCGCCAATCGTTGCGCCGTCGCCTATAACCGTCTCGCCGCCGAGTATGCTGGTCTCGGAGTATATCGTCACATTGCTGCCTATCGTCGGATGGCGCTTAACGCCCCGAAGATCCTGACCCTTTCTGGTAGAGAGCGCGCCGAGCGTGACTCCCTGGTAGATCTTGACGTTATCGCCGATGACCGTGGTCTCGCCGATTACAATACCGGTACCGTGGTCTATGAAAAAACGTTTTCCAATCGTTGCGCCGGGGTGAATGTCGATACCGGTCAGGCTGTGTGCGTGTTCGGTCATTATCCTTGGTATCATCGGCACATTAAGCAGATGCAGCTCGTGGGCGATCCTGTATACCGTCACGGCATAAAGTCCGGGGTAGGAGAATATGATCTCGTCCGTGCTGGACGCCGCCGGATCGCCGTCAAACGCCGCCTGTACATCCGTGTACAGGTATTCGCGTATCATGGGTATTTTTTCGAGGAACTTGTCGGTTATCTCCTCAGCCTGCTCCGCCAGTGTTGATTTGGGGCAGCTCGCGCAGGCGTCATCGCTTCCGATCGCTCTCGCGATCTGCTTCTTCAGGTTGTACTGTATAAACTCAATATGCTCGCCAATGATGTATTTTATGTACTCCGAGCGTATCTTGCTGCTGTCAAAATATCCGGGGAACAGAATTTTGCGAACCCGCTCGATAACCTCAATGATTATCTCTTTATTTATCATGTTGTCCCCGTCTATTCTGCCCATTCCGCTGTGTACGTCATAGCTTTTGAGTATGGAGTCCACCAATTTTTCGGTTTTATGTTCCACTTAGCATCACCTTTCAGAAATTACAAAATAAAATCAACGGTCTTTAAAACACACAGTACTGCTGCATATATTTTTCCATTCGCTCAAGCGAAGCGCCGCTGCCGTCTTCCTGCTTCAGGTACTCGTATATGTCACGCACTGTAACGATTGCGTGAACTTTAATGCCGAACTCCTCCATTACCTCCATAACGGCGGTTTTTGCGGGGTTCTGACCGACTTCGCAGCGGTTGACCGATATGAACATATCCGGCACGCTGACCTTTGCTGCGCCTGTCAGGATCGGTATAGTTTCGCGGATCGCCGTACCCGCGGTTATAACATCCTCAATAATTATCACGCGGTCGCCGTCCTTCGGCTTATATCCCACAAGCGAGCCGCCCTCGCCGTGATCCTTTTCCTCCTTGCGGTTAAAGAAATACGGCTTGTCGATCCCGTACTCGTTATACAGTGCGGCAGCGGTCGCGGCGGCAAGCGGAATACCCTTGTACGCAGGTCCGAACATACAGTCAAAGCTCTCGCCGCATTCCTCATGAATAAGCGCCACGTAGAACTTTGCAAGCTTCGCGATCTGCCTGCCTGTCTTATAATTGCCTGTGTTTACGAAATACGGTGTGTTTCGCCCGCTCTTTGTTACAAAATCACCGAAACGAAGCACATCCGACTCCATCATAAACTCAATAAATTCCTTTTTGCTTTGGCTCAGCATAATACCTCTCCTTTCATGTCTTATATATTGTATTATAATTTATATATTATGTCAAGAAGCGATTATCAAAACGCGCCGCATAATCTACAGCGCCGCGGCATATTATTTAATATTATTGATCCGGAGGTATAAATATGATAATACACACGGTAAGAAGCGGCGAAACATATTCGGGGATCGCGGCGGAGTACGGTATTCCGCTGCGTAATTTTTTGGCGGACAACGGTCTGAACGCAAATTCAAGAGCGGTGGTGGGTCTGGCTGTGGTGGTCTCCGAGCCGGAGTTAACCCATACCGTGGCTCCGGGCGAGACCCTTTCAGGGATCGCGTCGCTCTATGGGACCGACGTTAAGACGCTTTACAGAAACAACTACTTTTTGGGCGGCAGCCCGACGATCAGTCCGGGGCAGACGCTGTTTATTACCCTGCGCGGAGCAAAGGGCAAAACCTTTGAGACAAACGGCTACGCCTATCCGTTTATTTCAATGACCCTGCTGCGGGAGCAGCTTCCGTACATGACATATCAAACGCCGTTCACCTACGGCATAAGCATCACCGGAAATCTGGTCCAGCTAAACGGCGACGAGCCGATGATAGCCGAGGCAAAGCGGCTGGGCGTGCAGTCGCTCATGCACCTTTCGACCCTGACCGAGAACGGGAACTTCAGCAGCGACCGCGCCTCGCTGATTTTCGGCAGCACCGCGCTTGAGAGCGGGCTGCTTAACGAGATAATAGCAAACATCGAGGCGAAGGACTATAACGGTCTGGATGTAGATTTTGAATTTATAGACCCCAACGAACGGTACAACTACGTAGCTTTTTTGCAAAACGCACGAAGCCGCATCGCGCCTCTCGGCTATCCCCTGTTCTCGGCTCTGGCTCCAAAGACGAGCGACGACCAGCCGGGTACGCTGTATGAGGGACACGACTACGGCGCAATCGGAAGCGCGGTCGACAAGGTGCTGCTCATGACATACGAATGGGGCTACACCTACAGCGCGCCAATGGCGGTGGCTCCTATCGGCTCGGTGGAACGGGTGATAAGATACGGACTCACACGTATTCCGGCTGACAAAATCTATATGGGTATCCCAACCTACGGCTACGACTGGCTGCTGCCTTACGAGCGCGGAGTAACCAAGGCGGAGTCGCTTTCTCCGGTTAGAGCGGTAGAGCTTGCCGAACGGTACGGAGCGGAGATAAATTACGACGAAACAGCCCAGACCCCGTGGTTCAGGTACCGCACTCCCGAAGGCGAACTTCATGAGATCTGGTTCGAGGACGCCCGAAGCATATCTGCAAAATTCGAGCTGGCGTCGCGCTACAACCTGTCGGGACTCGGCTTTTGGAGCCTTGACCGTAAATTCCCGCAGAACCTTGTCCTGCTAAACGCCAGATACGGCATAATCTAAAGGATTTCATTCATGACAAACTCTCCTTAAAAATAATAGTGATCAGAGCCAAAATCCCGCGGAGGCGCAGCAATTGTTTTCGCTTTCCCGCTCCGCGCAGTCCTTAGTCCCTGATCACTATTTCCTGCGTTGGCACCCTCTACGCGAGTCGAACGCGTGATTCACCCTTAGGAGGGGCGTGTTATATCCACTTAACTAAGAGGGCGTATTTTCAACACCGCAATATTATAACACATATTTCCTGAAATTACAATAGCTGTTTTTGAAAAATTTTATCAATGTCAAATCATTTTTAAATTGTGTTGACTGATACTGCGATTTGAGGTAAAATATATATAACTATTATTCGGGAAAGGAGCGGGCGGACTTGGAATTTGTGCATCTGCATACCCACACGGCGTACAGTCTGCTGGACGGTCAGGGTACCATAACAAAGATTTTGGACCGCGCGGCGGAGCTGGGTCAGACCGCCATGGCGATCACCGACCACGGTAATATGTACGGCGTTATCGAGTTCTATGAATACGCAAAAAAGCTTGGCATTAAGCCGATTTTGGGCTGTGAAGTCTATCTTGCCGCCCGAACCAGATTTGACAAGGTGTACGAGCTTGACAAGGAACGCTGCCACCTTATTCTTCTGGCAAAAAACAATTCCGGCTATCACAACCTTATGAAAATAGTGTCTGCCGGATTTATAGAAGGTTTTTATTATAAGCCGAGAGTTGACCTTGACCTCCTGCGCGAATACAGCGATGGAATAATCGCGCTCAGCGGATGTATGTTCGGACCGCTTTCTCGAAGAATTCTCGCTGGAGACTATGACGGCGCGGTAAGATATGCCGAAAAACTGACGGAAATATTCGGCAGGGACAATTTTTATGTAGAGCTTCAGGATCACGGGCTGTATGAGCAGACCCGTCTGAACAGCGGTCTTATACGGCTGGCGCGGCAGCTGGAGCTTAAACTTGTCTGCACCAACGACATACACTATGTCAACAAAAGCGACGCGGAATATCAGGACATTCTGATGTGCGTCCAGACCGGCAAATCAGTCGACGATCCCGACCGAATGAAAATGGAAAGCTCCGAGCTTTATGTGAAATCGGGCGATGAAATGGCTGAGCTTTTCGGACATATTCCCGAAACCGTGCGCAACACTGTCAAAATTGCGGATATGTGCAATGTGGAAATCGAATTCGGTAAGCTGCATCTTCCCCGATTTGACATACCTGACGGCAAGACTGCCGAAAGCTACCTGCTTGAGCTGTGCCTGGACGGCTTCCGCTTCCGTTACCCCAATGAGACGGAAAATGCGGACAGTCCGGTGTTCAAGCGGCTGATGTATGAGCTTGACACTATAAAGAGCATGGGTTATGTGGACTATTTTCTGATAGTCCGCGACTTCATAAAGTACGCAAGGGACAATAAAATAATGGTGGGTCCCGGCAGAGGCAGCGCTGCGGGCAGCGTCGCGGCATACTGCCTAACTATCACGAACGTGGATCCGATAAAATATGATCTGATATTCGAAAGGTTCTTAAATCCCGAACGCGTAAGTATGCCCGATATAGACGTTGACTTCTGCTACGAACGCAGGCAGGAGGTCATTGACTATGTCAACCGAAAGTACGGCAGCGACCGTGTGTGCCAGATTATAACATTCGGCACAATGGCGGCTCGGCAAGTCGTGAAGGACGTGGGCAGGGCGCTTAATATGTCATACGCGGCTGCCGACGCGGTATCGAAGCAGATACCTTTCGCGCTGCACATGACTCTTGACAAGGCGCTTGTGATAAATCCGCGGCTTAAGCAGATGTACGACGGCGACCCGGCTGTCAAAAGGCTTATCGACATATCAAAAGAGCTTGAGGGTCTGCCCCGGCACGCCTCGACCCATGCGGCAGGAGTTGTTATCACAAAGGACCCGGTAAGCAGCTATGTACCGCTCCAGAAAAACGACGATGTTATCACGACCCAGTTCACAATGACCACAATTGAGCGGCTCGGTCTTTTGAAAATGGACTTTCTCGGGCTGAGAACGCTGACGGTCATCCGTGACGCGGTTGACATGATAGAAGAGAACCACGGAATAAAAATCGATATTGACCATGTGGATTTCAGCGACCGCGGCGTTTATGAAATGATCTCAAAGGGCAAAAGCGACGGCGTGTTCCAGCTTGAAAGCGCCGGCATGAAACGGTTCATGACCGAGCTTAAGCCTTCAACGCTGGAGGACATTATTGCGGGCATATCACTCTACCGCCCCGGTCCGATGGAATCTATACCAATGTATATCGCCAACAAAAACAACCCCAAATCGATAAAGTACAAGCACCCGATGCTTGAACCGATATTAAACGTGACCTACGGCTGTATCGTGTACCAGGAGCAGGTTATGCAAATTGTACGGGAACTTGGAGGCTACTCGCTGGGCAGAGCGGATCTTGTGCGCA
>CANQKP010000017.1 GCA_947624495.1 uncultured Monoglobus sp.
CATCAGGACGCTGGACGTGGGCGGCGACAAGGACATACCGTATCTCGGTCTTGAAAAAGAGGAGAACCCCTTCATGGGCTTCAGGGCCGTAAGGTACTGTCTTGAAAATAAGGAGCTGTATCGGGATCAGCTTCGGGCGCTGCTCAGAGCTTCCGCGTTCGGCGATATCAGAATAATGATCCCGCTGGTCACCTGTGTTGAGGAGGTTCGACAGGCTAAGGCTCTGATCAGGGAAATAATGACCGAGCTTGATATGGAGAATATAGCCTACAACAAAGATATCAAGATCGGAATTATGACCGAGACCCCTGCGGCGGCTGTGATAGCCGACCTGCTGGCGGAAGAGGCTGATTTCTTCAGTATCGGCACAAACGACCTGACCGGATACACCATGGCGGTGGACAGAGGAAACGCCAAGGTCGCGTATCTCTATTCCGCCTATCAGCCGGCGGTGCTGAGAAATATAAAGCGGATAATCGAGTGCGGAAAGCAAAAGGGTATTATGGTCGGTATGTGCGGCGAGGCTGCCGCGGACCCGCTGCTGATACCGCTTCTGATCTCGTTCGGGCTTGACGAGTTCAGCGTAAGCCCCACCGCGGTGCTTGCCACAAGAGACGTAATAAGCAAGTGGAGCAAAGCCGATGCGGACAAAGCCGCAGCAGCTGCGCTAAAATGCTCAACCGAGAGCGAAGTAAAAGAACTTCTTATGAAATTAAAAAAGTGATTAAAAGAAGCCGGAGCATAATTTATTGCGCCTTATGTCTTTCTACAACGCATTGAACAAATGTCCCCGAAAGCAAATTAGCTTTCGGGGCGTTGTACTTTTAAGTTAAAACAGGTCGCTGTGAGTTCCGGTGCGGGATAAAAACAATATCAATAAATTTTTTTCTTTTTTATATATTAAAAGCCAGTCAGGCGTTATATGACATTCGTGGTATCCCGCATATTCACCTTTTAAAATATGGTCATTGTATTCAGGAGGAATCGGTTCGCCGCTTGCAAGAATAGTAATTGTTTTCCTAAGCAGGGAGAGATCATAGCCTCTTTTTTTAATAGATTTATAATCTCTCTTAAATCTTGATGTATATTCGATTTCATATTTCATGAATCTAAATCCTCAAAAAGTTCATCAACACTTGAAAAACGTTTTGTCTTGATTTTTCCGCTTATCATATCCTCAACTTCCCGAATTGATGCAAGCGTTTCCTCGTTCGGTTTATTTGCAGCAATTTCAAATGGTATTTTACCTTGCCTTACTACTTGTCTTACAAACATATTCATAGCCGTTGTCATGTTAAGCCCCATGTCGGCAAACATGGCTTCCGCCTGCTTTTTTAAATCCGAATCTATACGGATACTCATGCTTGTGGTTGCCACAAAAATCAGATCCTTTCATTTATTATGTGTCTATTGTAACACATATGATATGTGTTGTCAATACAAAACAATACAATAATCAAATCGTTTTTACAACAGGATTTGAGCAAGACGTAAATTTATTTAACTGCCGTAATTTTATGTTTACCATTCGTTTTTGCACTTGGGGCAAACGCGCTTTGCGGTGTAGCCTTGAGTCCTGTTTTTCGGTACCCGGAACTTGGTCTTGCAGACCGGGCAGGTATAGTAGTTATAGTTTTTCCTGTCTCTTGAAAAGAACTCCTTAACGTTTTCAAAAAACTCAATAAAAATTCTGTTTTCCCGCGAGCGGGCATATTCTTTCCTCGACAGAAAACGATAAAGAAATATAAGATCAAGCACTATGCAAATAAGTCCGGTCCAGCGCAGCCACAGCAGCCTGCCCACGACCGATACTATTACCGAAACGATTATCAGCGCGCCGCCAAGCTTGTCAAAACCGTATCTGCCCTGCATGAACTCGTTATATTTTCCCATAATTTGATCACATCCTTTGCTCATGGTACTAATTTATCATATTCCGCTTCTGAATTCAAGTCCAATATATGAACAGAGTGTAAAACAATTTGTTAAAAAACTATTGTATTTTTTTTACAATTATGATACAATATCTGCATATGAGCAAATAAGCATCGGAGGTGCGGGATAATGAAATTTACAAAAATGCACGGTATCGGGAATTGTTATATATACATAAACTGTTTTGAGGAGGAGGTCGCAGAGCCTGCGGCGTTATCGGTGTTTGTGTCCGATATGCATTTCGGGATCGGAAGCGACGGTCTGGTACTTATCATGCCGTCTAAGGTCGCGGATTTTAAAATGCGCATATTTAATGCCGACGGTTCCGAGGCGCAGATGTGCGGAAACGCTACCCGCTGCGTCGGTAAGTATGTTTATGAAAAGGGCTTGACCGACAAGACGCGGATCACTCTTGAGACCCTGGGCGGAATAAAGACCCTTGATTTGAGATTGGTCGGCGGCAAGGTCGTGGAGTCAGTAACGGTCGATATGGGCAAGGCGGAGCTTGACCCGAAAAAAATCCCGATAAGCATGGACGGCGAAAATATAATAAGCCGTCCGATAACGGTGGACGGCAAGGATTATGAGATCACCGGCGTTTCGATGGGTAACCCTCATGCGGTCGTGTTTGTCGGAGACGTTGACGGGCTTAAGCTTGAGGATATCGGTCCCAAGTTTGAGAACCACGAGCTGTTCCCGGAGCGTATCAACACCGAGTTTATCAATGTGATAGACGACCATACCCTTAAAATGCGGGTCTGGGAGCGCGGCAGCGGCGAGACCTGGGCCTGTGGCACCGGCGCTTGCGCTGCGGTTGTCGCGGCTGTGCTTAACGGATACTGCAAACAGGGTGAGGAGATCTTGGTAAAATTAAGAGGCGGAGATCTGATGATCACTTATATGCCGGACGGCAGGGTCATCAAGCGGGGACCCGCGGATTTTATATGCGAGGGAGAGGTCACGATCCCCACCGCTGTATACATAAAAAATTAAAGAGGAGTGGTAAAAATGAGATTAAATGAGAATTATCTGAACGTGAAGGAGAGCTACCTGTTTTCCGAAATCGCAAAAAAAGTCAACGATTATGCGGCTCAAAATCCCGACAAGAAAATCATCCGTATGGGTATCGGCGATGTAACTCTGCCGCTGGCTCCGGTGGTTATCGAGGCTATGCACAAGGCAGTGGACGAGATGGGAGTAAAAGAGTCGTTCCGCGGCTACGGTCCGGAGCAGGGCTATGACTTCCTGAGAGAAAAGATCGTTGCGTATTACAAAGAGAACACGATACGTATTGATATGGACGAGGTGTTCATCAGTGACGGCGCCAAGAGCGACGTGGGAAATATTACGGATTTGTTTGACAAGGACAATCTGGTTCTGGTTCCCGACCCGGTGTATCCGGTTTATGTTGACACAAACATAATGAACGGCAGGAAGATCGAGTATATGCAGGCAAAGGCTTCAAACGGTTTCTGCCCGCTGCCCGTAAGCGGAACAAAGGCTGACGTGATTTATCTTTGCTCGCCCAACAACCCGACCGGCGCGGTGTTTACCACCGAACAGCTCAAGGCGTGGGTCGATTATGCTTTAAAGAACGACGCGGTTATCCTGTTTGACGCGGCTTATGAGGCGTTTATCGGCGATCCTTCCTTACCCAGAAGCATTTATGAAATAGACGGCGCAAAGAGATGCGCGATAGAGTTCTGCTCGCTGTCCAAGACGGCAGGCTTTACCGGAACCCGCTGCGGATACACGATCGTGCCGAAGGATCTCAAGGTGAAAGTAAGCAAGCTTAAGCTGCTCAAAATCGACAGTGACGTTGTGCAGCTCAACAAGCTCTGGCTCAGGCGCCAGACCACAAAGTTCAACGGCGTCGCATATATCATCCAGAGGGCTGCCGAGGCGGTGTTCACGCCTGAGGGCAGGGCGCAGATCAAGGAAAACATAGATTATTACAAGGAGAACGCCAAGATAATCGCTGACACCATGGACGAGGTCGGAATTAAATATTTCGGCGGCATAAATTCGCCGTATATTTGGCTTGAGTGTCCCAATAATATGCGCTCTTGGGAGTTCTTTGACTACCTGCTTGAAAATATCAATGTTGTCGGAACCCCCGGCGCGGGATTTGGCGCAAACGGCGAGGGCTACTTCCGCCTTACCGCCTTCAGCGACAGAGAAAGCACAATCGAGGCAATGGAGCGGTTCAAAGAACTGTTCATACGTAAGCCCGAACCCGAACAGGAGCCTGAGTCCGAGGCTGAGCCGGACGCGACCGAGCTTGTGATAGAGGAGCCGGCTGCCGGCGCGGAAACCGGGACCGAGGCTGAGTCGGACGCTGAATAATAAGTTGTTAATAATTCAAAAAATCACTTCATATTATTATATGAAGTGATTTTTATATAGGCGGTGATCATATGAAATTCAGTGAGATAAAGCTTAAGGAAGTGATATGCGCGGCGGACGGGGAGCGGCTCGGTTTTGTGTCCGATCTGGATATTGATGAGGAGAGCGGCAGGATACGCTCGCTTCTGGTTCCGGGCGCGTATCGGTTTTTGGGAGTTTTCGGCAGAAACGACGATATTACCGTGCCATGGGATAAGATAAGCAAAATGGGTGAAGATCTGATCATTATAGACCGATTTTAAGCGTCATACGGCAAATTTGGCAAAATATCAATATGTTTCAGCGGTCTGATATGAGCGGCGTAAAATGTCAAAACTTTTGATACTGTTCTTTTTGCATTGACCGATTTGTTGCGCTATAATTTTTTATATAAAGGCGCACAAAAGCAAAAAGAAAGGATGAAACAAATGTTTTTTGATTATCTTAAGAAAACCGGAGAAACCGAAACGTCACGCAGTTATGACGGCGAGGTCCGAGAACTTGACCGGACGGACATGACGATTGATCTTTCGGGTATAACGCGGAGCAAGAAGGTGGTGTCCCACGGAAACTCTCAGTCGATCCCTATAAGCTGCATAAAACCTAACCCGAACCAGCCGAGGCTTGAGATGGATGAGGACAGTCTGAATGATTTGGCGGCGTCAATCGAAAATTACGGGCTTATGCAGCCTATCACCGTGCGGCAAACCATACCGTTTGAGTATGAGCTTGTCGCGGGGCAGCGCAGACTTGAAGCGTGCCGAAGATTAGGCATGGATTATATACCGGCGGTGGTGCTGAAGGTGAATGAAACGGACGGCGCAGTTATGGCTTTGGTCGAGAACATTCAGCGCGAAAACCTGAATTACATAGAGGAGGCGGAGGCGTATTCAAGCCTCTTAAACGAGCATGGTCTGACCCAGGAGGAACTCGCGTCAAAGCTCGGCAAAAGCCAATCGACCGTGGCGAACAAGGTGCGGATACTGCGTCTGCCGACCGAGGTCAGAGCCATTCTGTGCGAGTTCGGCTTGACCGAGCGCCATGCCAGGGCGCTGCTTAAGCTCAAGAACAAGGAGCAGCAGCTTGATGCGCTGAAGCAGATAACAGGACGCAGTCTCAATGTGGCAAAGACCGAAGAACTGGTGGAGCGTATGCTGAAAAAACAAAAAGCCGACGCATCGCGCGGCGGAGCCGCGCCTGCGCATCTGCCGAGAACATTTAAGGATATACGGGTGTTTTCGAACACGATCAGAAAAGCTGTCGACCTGATGAAAAAGAGCGGAGTGAACGCTACGGCAAAACGCCGTGAAGCCGATGATTACATAGAGTATTTAATTAAAATTCCGAAGGAATAAAATTTAAGGCTCCCGTTCCCGAAGGAATGAGAGCCTTAAATTAATTTGCATTTTTATTTACATTGGAAGCAATATTTTTGGCATCAGCGGTTTGGGTCCGAAGAATGCCGCAGCCGCGTCGATTGAGGCGGATTCGCTGTCGGTTTCAAGAGTGAGTTGGATAGAGGCGATTGTCTGCTCACCGTTGTCTTCAAGGAGAAGAACAATATCATAGCCTCTGCCGGGCATTTTGTCAAAAAAGCTGTTTTTGAACAGGATCTTTCCGCCTCCGAGGTCAACATAATCCTCTCCGGGAATCAGAGTAGTCTCCGGGGTAACGATCTTGACGACAAGAATACGCGCGTTCTTGCTGAAGCTGTACCCGATATCGTTCAGGTCAAGTATATCTCCGTCCTCAGGCTCCGCCGTCGCCGACGGTTCGGGCGATGCGTTCGGATCTGAGGTCGGTTCCGGAGGCGCTGTCGGGTTGCCTCCGACAACATTTATTGTAACTTTTGCGGTTGCCTGGCTTCCGTCCGGCTGGCGGAAAACAATGTTAAATACATAAGTGCCTGCGCTGAGTGTGTTTATATAGCTGTTCAGTATAACAACTTTTCCGTTCCCTAAATCGGTATAATCTTTTACGGGTGTAAGTTCAGCGCCTGTGATCGTGTTGGTGATGCCTGCAACAACCGTTCCTTCAGCCAATTGATCCGAATAGTCTATATTATAGCCGTCAAACGGATCCGGTGTTGCCGTCGGTTCAGGAGTCGGCTCAGTTGTCGGCTCAGGAGTCGGTGACGGCGCCTCTGTCGGTTCCGCTGTGGGCGCTGCGGTCGTGTCTGGCTGATATAAGGCGGCGCTTTCGGGTGTGTTGGTGTAAGGAGTCAAGGTTTCTCCGTTCCAGACAAACACCTTTGCGTAAGCCGCATCGGAGCCGTAGTTTATATTGTCGATCACAAGAGTGTTGTTTTCGTCAAACGCGGGTTCGGCGTCGGATACGAAGCCGACCAGAGCATTATCCGAATTGTATATTCCTATCATGACAGTGCCGTCCACGCAGCTTGCATCGGTCCTTGTGACGGTAACGCTGAATGAAGTCGAGTCGGGACTCACGTTAATGGCGGTCTCAAACTTAGACGGTATATCGGGAACATCTGTGGTTTCGGGTGTGGCTTCCGGCGTTGCGGTCGGCGGAGGCGGGGTCGAATGTCCGCTTTCGCCTGTGTATGCCTCCAAAGCCCAGTTTGAAAGCGAATGACCCATTACTTTATAGTCCGTCGTCATAAGCTCGCTCGGCTCGCCTCCGATATCTGTCCATTCGGAAATCGTGCATATTGTGGATATTGTTGTATTATCCGGGTTAGTCACCTCTTCTATTTCAAAACTCTTGGCAGAAAATGACACGCCGGGAGTCGCCTTATGATTGGAGTGGGTCCTGTTCTCTTCGGGTATGCCGTCCGCATAGTCAATAATTTCCTGAACGCATGGCACGCGGTAGGTTTTGTAGGGATCTGTGTCATCATGAACTTTGATGATGACTTCAAATGTTCCCTGAACCTCGACAGGGTCTTTAAGACGCGCCATTTTATATCCTGTGCCGGAGAATTGGATGCGCGGCGATGAAGCGCCGGTATCGGGGTCGATAAGTTCGACCACGTTTTCATCCTTGCCGAAATCAATTATCGACATTGGTCCGGGGTCGCTGCCGACGGGGTCGGTCCTGACGATAACCTCATAGCTGTCGTGCGTATCATTTACATAAAATCCCAGAGCGTTCAGCATTTCGGGCTGATTATCCTCGGTGGAAAATCTGTTGGCGTAGATGGCAGAGCCGTAAAGCTGCGGATCCTCTTTGAGGCTGTTTGCGATATTGATGCCGCTTGTGCTGTTTACGCCGATCTGGTCATAGGTGTAAATATTGCCGGGAATATAATCAGTGAAGTCGTAGGTCGTTGTGCTGAAGCCGATTGCCGGATCGAGGTAGGATATCCACTGGTATCCGCCGTCGCCCCAATCGCTGCCCCAGCTGTTCCTGACAAGCCATGCGCCGTCCTGCGGATCCTTTTGATTTACCAGGTCTTTATATGGTCTGGTCGAGAAGTTGGTCGCCGAATAGCTGTCATCCCAGCCCACGATCGTGATTGCGTGGTTGGTGGGGACCTTAAAAGAATAATTATATGTAACAGTTCCGTCGCTGCTTATAGAGCCGGAAAGATTTACGCCGTTCTTGCCGTCGGGCGCGCTTGCGTCATCAACTGTGCCGTTTATCATGTCGACCCAGTTCAGGTAGTAAGAATTTGTGTCATAATCAAAGTAATTATGCGAGCCAAGACCGCCTTCCGATGTGTTTGCATCGTATGACAGGTATGTGGAAGAAACCGCGCCATGGCTCATGATCGCCCGCTTGATCCTGTCTATTACCGCGTTGTTAAGCTCCACGCGGAAATTGCCGGGTATCCCGTCTGTTACTGTGAAATCAAGCTTCGCGCTGCCCTCGTAAATATCGGTAATATATTCGGCGGACTTAAGCGTCATAAGTCTGTTTGTGCCGCCTAAGTTGAAAATAGGCTCATAGTCGGTGTACCCGCCCTGCTTATATGCCTCATAGTCAGACTTCCCGTATGTGCTGTCAAGGATCGGACCGGAAGCGTTTTTGCGCGAGTAGTACGCGGTCGCCATTTCGCGGTTGCCGCCTGCGGGATTTTGACCGCTGCCGCGGTTAAAGTATTGGGTGTAGATTTTGTATTGCTCGTTCATGGTGTCATACATGGACGCAGCGATGTGCGACTCGGACCACAGGTTTTCGGGATTTGAAAAATCCATGCCGTTATACACGATTGACGAATATTCGCCCGCCGCCGCTGCCGCGTACGCCCAGCAGTCGCCGTCAAGACCCTGATCTCTCACAGGCGGGACCTTTCCTTTGATAGCGTTGTTTTTGTCCTCGCTGTTGTAGTGGTTGGGGAGATCATTATCCGCATCAGCCGCGGAAACCTCATCCCAATGCTGATTGTAATCGACCGCGTCGGGTATTATGGTGTATGCCGACGGGTCCTTAAGGTAATTCATATAATCCGAGGTTACAGTGATGACCGGGTTTTCGGCGGAAACCGAAACGCTGTCTGTCGGTCGGGCGTAAGCCGTGTTGCAGAGCAGCATTCCCGAAATCACAAAAGAACTGATAAGTTTTAAATGTTTTCTGGTCATTGGAGCACCCCTCATTATTATAATTTAAACCAATCGCTTTATATTATATCATACTTTTTCGTTTAAATCAACACTTAAATATGTATAAAGGTGCACAACATTCAAAATTATATTTATTATTAATTACCAATTTGATCATTAAACATAAAACGCGCAAACAAAAAACCACTACCATAATAAACGGTAGTGATTAATCGGAGCCATAGGCTCTTGGAGCTGGTGATGGGACTCGAACCCGCGACCTGCTGATTACAAATCAGCTGCTCTACCAATTGAGCTACACCAGCGTTTTGAAGGTCGGACAACGCCGACAAATGCTATAATAACACATCCGAAAAAGTTTGTCAACACTTTTTTATAAAATTTTTAATTTTTTTCAAGCGGCAGGTATATGCCGCGGCAAATTCCAAAATTATATTGCGGCGGCAAATTTTATATAGTATAATTATAGAAAACAAACATTACCGGACATTATTGGACGAGGTTATGAATATTATAGAATTAAGCAATGTGAACAAGTATTACATAAGGTCGCAAAACCCCGCGAGACGTTTTTCGGCGGCTGTGAGAGGAGCTTCTTCCGTATCCGAGCCGCTCAGGTTTCACGCGCTTAAAGATCTGAGCTTTGAGGCAAGGAAGGGCGAGTGTGTCGGAATTATCGGGAAAAACGGTTCCGGCAAATCTACGCTGCTCAGAATTTTGGCGGGTATAACTGCGCCGGACAGCGGCGTGTGTGCGCTGCGCGGAAGCGTTTCCGCCATGCTTGAGCCGGGCGCGGAGTTTAATCCGGAGTATTCCGGAATGCGGAACATATGCTTAAGCGCGGAGCTGGGCGGACTTGAAAGGAACAAAATCAGAGCCGCGGCGGAGGAAATTATGGAGTTCGCGGAAATACCTGCGGAATTTCGGAATATGCCTGTAAAGACGTACTCGGCGGGTATGCTTATGCGGCTGGGGTTTGCGGTCATGCTCCGTGCGGAGAGCGACATAATTTTGGTCGACGAGGCTTTGGGCGTGGGAGACATACGATTTCAGGCAAAATGCTTCCGTAAATTTGTCAGCCTGAGGGAAAGCGGCAGAACGATCTTATTTGTCACTCATGACCCGGACGCGGTGCGGCGGTTCTGCACCCGTGCGGTCTGGCTGGACGGCGGAGAGATACGCGCCGACGGCGATGTGGCGGATGTGACTTCGGCATATATGGCGTTCTGCGTTCAGGACGGGAGAGGCGAAAACCAAAGCGGATTTATCAACCGCTACGGTACGCAGCCAGGCTCGATACTTGAGGTTCGGTGCGGCAGAGTGTGCCGTATAGGCGAAAAGTGCCGTATTGAGGTCCGGTTTAATGCCTCAGGCGTGACTGATCTTGATACTGCCGGGATAGCGGTCTCAATAAAGGACCGGTACGGTCTTGATCTTTGTGTGTTCAGAACCGAGGAAAAGCCGCGGTACGGCTGCAATACGGCGGTGTTTGAATTCGAGAACAGGCTTGCGCCCGGAGAATACGCGGTCGCGGCGGGATTTGAAAATCGGGGTACGGTCCCGATTTCGTATTATGAATATATCGAGGGGGCGGCAAAGCTCAGGTCGGAGTCCGACAAGGAGGTTTTCGGTCTGGTCAGCCTGCCCTGCGAGACGGAAATAAGGTGAGGTCTTGGACAGAGACAAAAACGGAATATTTACAGTCATAGACGCGCTTGGCGGCGCACGCGCCGGACTCGGCATAATGCTGCGCCGCTGCGTCTGCGAGATAAGGAGTTACAGGCTTAGTCCTCCCGCCACCCGCGCGGAGCGGTGCGGCGCGGATAATGAGTACGAGCCGATCATCAGCGCGATTATCTGTACTTACAACCGACCCGAAAAACTGCTGAGTGCTGCCGCGTCCCTTAAAAACCAGACATTAAGCCGAGAAAAATATGAGATAATCGTTGTGAACAACGGAGACGAACTGAGCGATGAGACAAAAACCGGTCTCGGCGGCGTGAAGATAATCTCAGAGCCGGAACCGGGGCTGTCGATTGCCAGAAACAGCGGCGCGGAAGCGGCGAGAGGCGCGTATCTGACATATATTGACGACGACGCCGAAGCGGAGCCGGAAATGCTTGAGGCTGTGTATAACGCGTTTGAAAGCCACAGCGGAGCCGGAATAATCGGAGGTCAGATTTGGCTGCCGGAGCCGAGACATGAGCTTGTGCTTAAGGGGCGCGGGGATTTGTGGAGTGAGTTCCGTATCGGCGGAAACAAATACCGAGAGGTCAGCCGCCAGTACGAGTTCCCGTTCGGGGCGAACTTTTCGGTGCGCCACTCGGCGCTTGACAGAGCGGGAGGTTTTGATTTAAGCTACGGCAGGACCGGCGGGGACTATGCGGGCGGCGAGGAGACCGCGCTGTGCTTCAAGGCGCTTGAGCTTGGGTACAAGATCGGGCTTGAGCCGCGCAGCATCGTATGGCACCATGTGGACAAAAGCAGGTTCACCAAAGAGCATATCCGACGCACGATAACCGCCGGTATAATGACCACGGGCAAACTGTACTCCGACGGGTACAGCCCGTCGGCATGGGATATCGGATATGCCCGCGAAAGAGTGAGCATAGCGGAAAGGGAGCTTAAAAAGCTGCGCCGCCGCGGTGCGGATGAACTGGAAATTTTTTACAAGGAATGTGAGAGAGATGCGTTTTGCCGACTGGCTGAAAAGCTTGAATGTGAGGAATAAACCCGAAAATTTTGCGCAGTATAAAAAGAGGTTTTATAAAATTTACGGCGACGTCCTGAGCCTTCTTGAGGATGAAGGGGAAGCGGGGCTTGTGTCGGTCGTGCTGCCGGTCTATAACGGCGAGGAATATCTGAGTTTCGCGCTTGACTCAGTGCTTGCCCAGACCTACCAAAATTTTGAGCTTATCATCGTAAACGACGGTTCAACGGACCGGAGCGGCGATATTGCGTCCGAGTACGCAAAAAATTATCAAAAAATAAAATATATTGAATTTGAGTCAAACCGTAGGCTTCCCGCCGCCTTAAACGCAGGGTTCGACGCCGCGCGGGGCGAGTATTTTACATGGATAAGCCATGACAACATTATCCTTCCCGATTTTCTTAAAATTATGACGTCCGAGCTTGAAAGCAGCCAAAATGCCGCCATGGTTTACGGCAATATGCGGATAATTAACGAAAACGGGAAAATTATCCGCTGCCACGGCTGGTTCGAGCAGCCACCCATGAGCGGAAACGTTATTCTGCCCGACACGGCGGAGGAGCTTAACGACGTCGCGAACAACACTATCGGCGCGGCGTTTTTGTACCGCGCAAAAGCGGCGCGGTTCATCGGTGGCTATGATGAGTCGAGGTTCGGCATCGAGGACTATGATTACTGGATGCGCATGAATGAAATTTTTAACATTTTTCATACTCGCTGCAAAGAGCCGTTATATCTTTACAGATTTCATAAAAATTCCCTTACATATCATGACGCGGAGATAGGAATAACCGCGGACAGACCGAAGCTTATGGCGTTTGACGCGGAGCGCCGCAGGCATATTCTTGCTGGAATAGAACACGGCGGTGTTGGGGAACTTAAAAACAGAATTATATCTTGTTAATACCTACAAAAACCAAAAGTATATTTTGTGCAATTTTCTTTGCATTTAAAATAGACAAAAAAAACCAAGTATGGTAAAATAGAATTGGTTATATTATATAAATGATGTGAGCGGTATTTATGTATATCTGTTAAAAAATACTACTGATAAATATACCGCTCGGACAATTTTTAGGGAGAACAAGAGATATGAATATTATTGATATTTACAAAAACGGAAAAAACAGAGACGCCGGAACATACATCGACGATGCGCCGATGTACCTGTTCAATCAGGGCGTGAACTATGAGTCGTACCGTATGCTCGGCGCGCACCGCGGCAAATCTTTTGACGGGAAGGACGGTTATCTGTTTGCCGTCTGGGCGCCGCACGCCAAGAGCGTTTCGGTAGTCTGTGACAGCAACGGCTGGGACCGCAACAAGGGCAGGATGTACAAGCACATGAACTTCGGTATATGGGAGGTCTTTTTGGAGGGCGTTCAGCCGGGTCAGTGCTATAAGTACAGTATCGAGACCTTCCGCGGCGATATACTGCTTAAGGCTGACCCGTTCGCGTTCTACAGCGAGGTTCGCCCCAGTAACGCTTCGATTACCACCGATATTGAGTATGAGTGGAATGACGGGGCGTGGATCGATAAACGTTCAAAGACCCCGCCGTACGATCAGCCGATAAATATTTACGAGATGCATTTCGCCTCGTGGAAAACTCATGAGGACGGTACTTTTCTCAGCTACAGGGAAATGGCGGATGAGCTTATTCCGTATATCAAGAGAATGGGCTATACCCATATCGAGGTAATGCCGCTTACGGAGTTCCCGTTTGACGGCTCATGGGGTTATCAGGTCACCGGCTATTACAGCGCCAACAGCAGGTTCGGCAGACCGGAGGACTTAAGATACTTCATTGATCAGTGCCACCAGAACGATATCGGGGTCATAATGGATTGGGTGCCCGCTCACTTTCCGAGAGATGATTACGCTCTTGCCAAGTTTGACGGCGACTGTCTGTTTGAGCATCCCGACAGCAGGCGGGGCGAGCATAAAGAGTGGGGAACGCTGGTGTTTGACTGGACAAAGACCGAAGTCTGGTCGTTCCTTATCTCAAACGCGCTCTATTGGCTGACAGAGTATCACTTTGACGGTCTGCGCGTTGACGCGGTGTCCAGTATGCTCTATCTTGATTACAACCGCAACGACGGCGAGTGGCTGCCGAACAAGTTTGGCGGCAAGGAGAACCTTGAGGCAATCGAGTTTTTGCAGAAGCTTAACATGGCGGTGTTTGAGCGGCTCCCGAACATTATGATGATAGCGGAGGAGTCGACAGCTTGGGGCGGCGTAACGGCGCCGGCTCACGAGGGCGGTTTAGGCTTTAACTTCAAGTGGAACATGGGCTGGATGCATGATGTACTGGACTATATGCAGTGCGACCCGTATTTCAGAAAGGGCAACCATAACAAGCTCACCTTCCCGATGATGTACGCCTTTGCCGAGAACTATATCCTGGCGCTTTCGCATGACGAGGTGGTCCACGGCAAGCGCAGCCTTATCGAAAAGATGTGGGGAACATATGAGGAGAAGTTCGCGGAACTCAGACTGATGTTCGCGTTCATGTACTCTCATCCCGGCAAGAAGCTGCTGTTTATGGGCGGTGAGTTCGGTCAGTTTGTTGAGTGGAGGTATGCGGAGCAGCTTGACTGG
The DNA here is from genome assembly GCA_947624495.1 of uncultured Monoglobus sp. Taxonomy (GTDB): domain Bacteria; phylum Bacillota; class Clostridia; order Monoglobales; family Monoglobaceae; genus Monoglobus. Next base: position 14,158 of record CANQKP010000017.1, read on the forward strand.
AACCTTGAAGAGTATGAGATGCACAGAAAAATGTGGGACTACTCGGCGGCACTGGGCAAGTTTTACAAGGAACATCCGTCGTTTTATGAGATCGAGCGCGAGACCGACGGCGACTGGAAGGGCTTTAAGTGGCTCAATGCCCAGGACGGGGAAAACAGTATATTGTCGTATATGAGATACTCAAAGGACCAAAAGGACGCGATAGCGGTCGTTCTGAACTTTACCCCTGTGGAGCATAAGCTTTACACCGTTGGCGTTCCGGAAAATGGTACTTACACCGTGGTTTTAAATTCCAATGACGAGAAGTTCGGCGGAAGCGGCACAGGCAGAAAGAAATCATACCGCGCCAAAAAGATACCCTTCGGCGGATTTGACTATTCAATTGATATAGAGATCCCGTCTCTCACGGCGCTGTATCTTAAGAAGTCCGCACCGGCGAGCCGAAAGAAAAAAACGGAAAATGTGGTGGGAGCCGCTAAAAAAACCGAGGCAAAGTAAAATCAGAAAAATAATTAAATAACAATCAACAGTTAATTTTGCGTATAGATTTGAATTTGTAAAACAGGAGGAGATAAAATGAGGTCAAAAGAATGTGTAGCTATGATTCTTGCAGGCGGTCAGGGCAGCCGTCTGGGAATACTTACGCAGAATGTTGCCAAGCCGGCGGTACCCTTTGGCGGAAAGTACAGAATTATTGATTTTCCGCTCAGCAACTGTGCTCATTCCGGCATCGACACTGTCGGAGTATTAACGCAGTACCAGCCGCTGGAGCTGAACACCTATATCGCGAACGGACAGCCCTGGGATCTTGATCGTACCAACGGAGGAGTTTTTGTGCTTCCGCCGTACACCTCGGCTGAAAAGGGTGAGTGGTATAAGGGAACAGCGAACGCTATCTATCAGAACATCGGATTTATGGAGCAGTTTAATCCCAAGTATGTGGTTATCCTCTCCGGAGACCATATCTACAAGATGGATTATAACAAGATGCTCACCGCTCACAAGAACGCGAACGCTGACGCGACTATCGCGGTTATCGAGGTACCGTGGGAGGAGGCTCCCAGATTTGGTATCATGAACACCGATGAGAATATGCGTATTGTTGAGTTTGAGGAGAAGCCCGAAAAGCCCAAGAGCAACCTTGCTTCAATGGGTGTGTACTGCTTCTCGTGGAATGTCCTTAAGAAATATCTTGTGGACGATGAGGCAAATCCCGATTCCGAGAATGACTTCGGAAAGAACATCATTCCCGCAATGCTGGGCGATGGTCTTAAGCTTATGGCTCACAGATTTGACGGCTACTGGAAAGATGTCGGAACGATACAGAGCCTCTGGGAGGCAAACATGGAGCTGCTTGACGACAAGCCGGGCTGCGACCTTGATGATGACTCATGGAAGATATTCAGCAGAAACCCGATCAAGCCGCCTCAGTATGTAGGCGCGACAGGTTCTCTGAAAAACAGCTACACAACCGAGGGCTGTGAAATATACGGCAGCGTTGAGCACTCGATTTTGTTTGAGGGAGTGACAATTTGCGAGGGCGCAACGGTCAAAGACTCGATTGTGCTTCCGGGCGCGGTTATCAACAAAGGCGCGGTTATCAACAAGGCGATTGTCGGCAGCGACGCCGAGATCGGACCCGGAGCCGAGATAGGCAGCAAGGCGGCTGACGCCAATAATGAATACAACAATACAAAAATATGCAGTGATGACATCACGCTTATCGGTCCGGGAGTAAAGATTGGAAACGAGAAAAAGGTTGCGGTACTTTCAATGGTTACTGCGGACATTTGCTGATAGATTTAAAATAAAAAGAATTTAATTTGAGGTGATATAAATGAAGAATGATATGCTTGGCGTAATTTTTTCCGAAAACCCGGAAGCGAGCATGGGCGAGCTTACAAGCCTGCGTTCCCTTGCCGCCGTACCTGTTGGCGGAAGATACAGAATTATAGATTTTATATTGTCCAACATGGTGAATTCCGGAATTATAAAGGTCGGAATTACTACTCCTGTCAATTACCAGTCTCTGACTGACCATTTGGGAACCGGTAAGGATTGGGATATGGACAGAAAGGATGACGGCCTTTACATACTGCCGCCAAAGGATACCGGCGAGTCTGATGTGGAGGCGATCGGCGGCATTGAAAGATTGAACGGAATTTCATCGTTCCTGAATAAGAGCAAGCAGGAATATGTTCTTGTTGCGGATTGCAACACGATCTGCAATATAGATTTTGATTTGGTGCTTAATTCTCATATCAAGAATGAGGCTGATTTTACACTGGTCTGCACACCGGTCAAAAACCTCAGCTCGAAGGATGTAAAAAAACATATTCTGGTCAACGCCGATGATGACGGTATTGTTACCGACCTGCACGTTTATCCCAGCAGACAGATCACGGAACTCTCGTATATGCATATGTTTATAACAAGACGCGAGACGCTTATAGAGCTTGTCGAGTATGCGTCGACCCACGGAAAGCATCAGATCTCGAAGGACATTCTGCTTCCCGCGGTAGAGAATGATCAGGTCAAGGTTTGCGCCTATGTTTTCGACGGATACCGCAAGAAGATAGACAGCATCCAGTCGTTCTACAAGGTTAATCTCGACTTGCTTAACAAAGAGGTAAGAGACGAGTTGTTCGGTCTTTCGGTCGATAATCCTATCTTCACAAAGATCAAGGACTCGGTACCTACCAAATATGCAAAGACCGCCGAGGTGGAAAACTCGTTTATAGCCGACGGCTGCAAGATAGAGGGTACGGTCAGGAACTGTATTCTGTTCCGCGGCGTTCATATCGGCAAGAACGCTGTTGTTGAAAACAGCATAATTATGCAGGATTCCGAGATCATGGAAAACTGTGACGTTGAAAATGTGATTTTCGATAAAGGCGTTATTCTGCGCAGCGGCAAAAAGCTGGTCGGTCAGGATACATATCCGCTGGTTATCGGAAAGGAAATTGTGGTATAATTAATTTGATTGTACACTACAGGTCCGCGCTGCGGCGCGGGCGCAAGGCGAAAGGATGGTTTAGATGAGTAAAATCTTTATGGCTTCTTCAGAGGTTGCGCCGTTTGCCAAGACAGGCGGTCTCGGCGATGTTGTCGGCTCTCTCCCCACCGCTTTGGCGGCGCTCGGAGACGATGTGAGGGTCGCTATGCCTAAGTACGGCTGTATTCCGCAGGAATATCTTGAGCAGATGGAGTTCAAGTTCTTTATCTACATCCCGCTGGGCTGGAGAAGAAAGTACTGCGGCGTGTTTGAGCTTGTTAAGGACGGCGTTACCTACTACTTTATTGACAACGAGTATTACTTCGGTGACCCATACCTCTATAAATGGAACGATCTGGAAAGATTTGCGTTTTTCGACAAGGCGGCTTTGGAGATCCTTAAGCACCTTGAGTGGCGTCCGGACGTTATTCACTGCCATGACTGGCAGACGGGCATGGTTCCGGTCCTCCTTAATGCGTACTATGTGAGAGATGAGTTCTACAGCGGAATAAAGACGGTGTTCACGATCCATAACCTGCGTTATCAGGGTATTTATTCGATTGACATCGTCGCCGATTTCTTCTCGCTCGGCAGAGACTTCTTCACGTCAGACAAGCTGGAGTTCCACGGCTGCGCGAACCTGCTCAAGGGCGGCATTGTGTATTCCGATTTTGTAACGACCGTAAGCCCCACATATGCGGGTGAAATTCAAACGCCGACCGGCGGCGAAAAGCTTGACGGTCTGCTGTCGGCGAGAAATCAGTCGCTGTTCGGTATACTTAACGGAATTGATTATGACGTTTATAATCCCAAGACCGATCCGTTCCTGTTTGAGAACTACGATTTAAGGACTGTTCTTAAGAGAAAGAAAGAGAACAAGATGAAGCTTCAGGAACAGCTTGGTCTCACGGTTGACGGCGAGAAGGTAATGATAGGTATTATTTCGCGCCTGGTTGACCAGAAAGGCTTTGATATTATTTCCGAAGCTATGGGCGAGCTGATGAATATGGACATTGAGCTTGTGGTTGTCGGAACCGGCGAGGCGAAATATGAAAACCTGTTCCGCCACAACGCGTGGTGCAATCCCAAGAAAATGTCAGCAAACATTATGTTCAGCAATGAGCTTGCGCATAAGGTGTACGCGTCGTGCGATCTGTTCCTCATGCCCTCGATGTTCGAGCCGTGCGGTCTGAGCCAAATGATCTCTCTGGCGTACGGCACGATCCCGATTGTGCGTGAGACCGGCGGTCTTAAGGACTCTATCCAGCCTTACAACGAATATACCGGCGAAGGCAACGGATTTAGCTTCTATCCTTACACGGCACACGACATGATGCATACGATCCGGTACGCGATTGAGGTGTTCAGCAACAAGGACGTATGGAACAAGCTTGTGAAGAACGCCATGAAGCAGGATTTCTCGTGGAAGGAGTCCGCAAAGCAGTATCAGGATATGTACGATAAGCTTCTTGGATAATTAAATGGGGCTGCGGCAAAATTCACATTTTGCCGCAGCCCTTTAAAAAGGGACCGTATGTATCATAAAATTCCTGACCTCTGCGTTCAATTATATGTTCTATTCTTTCATTGGTAATAATGACTTCATCAGTCGTTATATTTTCTGTAATGCATTTATACATTTCTATGTCAAGATTTCCTACATAGTTCATATTATTCCTCGTGATTTAAATATTATGGTGTTGCTTATATTTAATTATAAAACTTCAGACAGAATTGTCAATACTATATATTTAAGAAATATATATTTAAGAAATTCTTGTCTTACTCAATCTTTTACTACAATTATGTTACAGCGAAAAAAATGCTTGACGAACCAAGGCAGTTTTTTGTATAATATATATTGAGAAATAAGGAAATATTTTGCTCGGTTTTTAGGGATCGAGCCGCTGATTTTAAAAAAAATTAAACAACATAAAATATAACAAAATGGGGAGGTCTTACAATGAATTTTGTAAGTGTTGCACCCGTGATTGCGCTGATTGCGGCAATATGCGGTCTCGCATTCGCGATGTACAAGTTCTTCTGGGTAAAAAAGCAGCCGGAAGGAACAAAAGAGATGGCGAACATCGCCTCTAAAGTAAGAAAGGGCGCTATGGCGTACCTTAAAAGACAGTATAAGACGGTTGGTATTTTCTTTATTGTAATGCTGATCATCATTTGCATTATGGCGGCTTGCGGACTGCTTACATGGTTTGTTCCCTTCGCTTTCCTGTCCGGCGGATTTTTTTCGGGTCTTTCCGGATTTATCGGAATGAAGATAGCTACATATGCCAACTCAAGAACCGCAAACGGCGCTCAGCAGGGGCTGAACAAAGGTCTTAAGATCGCGTTTTCAAGCGGTACGGTTATGGGTCTTACCGTTGTAGGTCTTGGACTTCTGGACATCAGCGTTTGGTTCCTGATCTTAAGAGCCATGCTGGGTGATCCGAACGAGATCATGGCAGCCATGCTGACATTCGGTATGGGCGCCAGCTCAATGGCTCTGTTCGCACGTGTCGGCGGCGGTATCTTCACAAAAGCCGCTGATGTAGGCGCCGACCTGGTCGGCAAGGTAGAGGCGGGCATCCCTGAGGATGATCCGCGCAACCCGGCTGTTATCGCGGATAACGTTGGCGATAACGTTGGCGACGTTGCGGGTATGGGCGCTGACCTTTACGAGTCCTATGTCGGCTCCATCATCTCGACCGGCGCGCTTGCTACCGCGGCAGGTCTGGGATTTGCCGGCATAATCGTTCCCATGCTTATCGCTGCTATTGGCATCATCGCTTCGATTATAGGCACATTCTTTGTATCAACCAAAGAGGGCGCGACACAGAAGAACCTGCTGGGTTCGTTAAGACGCGGCACATATATTGCGGCGGTACTCTCCGCAATAGCGGCTGCACTTCTGATATTCACTCAGCTGCCTGAAAACACGGGCGTGTTCTGGGCTGTTATCTCCGGTTTGGTTGCGGGCGTGCTGATCGGTTTCTTTACCGAATATTACACATCCGACTCATATAAGCCGACGCAGAAGCTTTCCGGCTCATCCGAAACAGGAAGCGCCACTATAATAATCGACGGTATAGCTCTTGGTATGAACTCGACCGCCATTCCGGTCGTGATCGTAGGTATCTCTATTCTGATAAGCTTCTTTGCGGCAGGCGGCGGCGGATTTATCTCAAGCGGAAATATGGACAGCTTCGCTATGGGTCTTTACGGCGTAGGTATCTCTGCTGTAGGTATGCTGGCGACCTTGGGTATCACACTTGCGACCGATGCTTACGGTCCCGTTGCGGATAACGCAGGCGGTATCGCCGAAATGGCGGGACTGGGCGAAGAGGTAAGAAACCGCACGGACGCTCTTGACTCGCTGGGCAACACCACAGCCGCGACCGGCAAGGGCTTCGCTATCGGCAGCGCAGCTTTGACAGCTCTGGCTCTCATCGTTTCATACACGGATAAGATCGAGTCCCTTGGCGGAAATCTGCGGCTCCAGCTGACAAACCCGCCGGTTCTTATCGGTCTGTTCGTCGGTGCCATGCTGCCGTTCCTGTTCAGCGCTTTCACAATGCAGGCGGTAGGACGCGCGGCTCAGAAGATAGTTGTTGAGGTAAGACGTCAGTTCAGAGAGATCAAAGGTCTTATGGAAGGCAAAGCGGATGCGGATTACGCGACCTGCGTTGACATCTGCACACGCTCCTCGCTGAAGGAAATGATCGTTCCCGCAGCTTTGGGTATCCTGGCTCCTATAATCGTTGGTCTGGTTTTGGGCGTAAACGGTGTTGTAGGTATGCTGGCGGGCGCGTTGGTTTCAGGTTTCGCAATAGCCATTATGATGGCAAACTCCGGCGGTGCTTGGGATAACGCCAAAAAGTACATCGAAGCGGGCAACTTCGGAGGCAAGGGCAGCGAGAACCACAAGGCTGCGGTTGTCGGTGACACAGTCGGCGATCCTTTTAAGGATACATCCGGTCCTTCGGTTAATATCCTTATCAAGCTGCTGTCAATGGTTTCTATCGTTTTTGCGGGTCTTATCGTGAAGTTTAACCTGATCGACCTGATCTCGAAATAATACGGATATCAAGCGGGACGGATACGCCGAACGAAACGGCGGGCGAACCGATGACCGTTACGGAAAATATGCAGATAAGCAATGTTAATTTGGGCGGAAAAACCAAACGGACATATCGCCTGACCGATATATATAATCAGCATTACCGGACTCCGGAATATTAAATATAACGGACAGATAAATAAAAGCATATAAAAAATCCCCCGGCAAAAAACCGGGGGATCGCTATGTCCGTTACTCTGCCGAAACATTCGCGGCGTCAGCAGGCGCCTGCGCTGCGATAGAGCCGTTGCTGCGCATATCGCTTCTGTTGTTTCGTACTATGTTTACGCACTGCTCCAGATCCTTCATGGACGACATAACAACCTTTTCGACAGTCTCCAAAAGATTGTCGGCATAGTTGTATGACGAGTCCGCGATCTGCTGCGCGTTCTGGCGGGCGTTCTCGATTATCTGGTTGCCCTGAACGATTGCTTTTTTGGTGATCTCATTCTCGTTCACCATTGCAATTATTTTATCCTCGGCGTTCTTGATCAAAGTATCCGCCTCTGTCTGAGCCTCCTGAAGAATTCTCTGGCGCTCTTCCTTTATCCATTTAGCCTGTCTTAAATCTTCAGGCAGCTTAAGCTTAATTTCCTGAAGTACGTCAAGCAGCTCGTCCTTGTCCAGAATACAACGACCGGAAAACGGAACCGAAGCCCCCTTGTCGATTATGTCTTCCAATTCGTCCAACAGTTCTAATGCATCCATTGTAAAATACCTCCTTGAATATTAAAGCCGTCCGGGTTTGGCATTTTCAAAACGGCTTTTGATAATAGGGATTAAGTCGCCCGGAACAAGTCCCGTCAGGCAACCGCCGTACTTTGCGATTTCCTTTACGATGCTGGAGCTTAAAAACATATATTCCTTACTGGTGTGAAGGAACAAAGTCTCAAGCTCGTCATATAATGTACGGTTGGTCAAAGCCATCTGGAATTCATACTCGAAATCAGACACCGCTCTAATTCCCTTAATAATTATCCTTGAATTGATGCTTTTCATAAAATCCACCAGCAGTCCGGAGAAGGTGCGGACCTCAACATTGCCAAGCTCCTTAGTCACAAGCTTAAGCATATGCGCCCTTTCCTCAACCGAAAAAGCCGGTTTTTTCGCGTCATTTATAAGTACCGCGACAACCACTTTATCAAACAGTCCGGACGCACGCTTAATGACGTCCAAATGTCCGTTTGTGCAAGGGTCAAAGCTGCCGGGATATACCGCAATCCTCATAGACAATCACCTCTGCATAACAGTAATAACTGTTTTGCCGTACTTAGCCTTTTTTAAAGCCGTAAGTCCGAAATCGGCAATTTCTTCGCCGCCGGCTTCTGTTTCGGCAACAACAATTCCTCCGAAACTCAGAAGCTTAAGCTCGCAAATCAGCTCAAGCGCCTTGTTTACAAGACCTTTGTTATAGGGCGGATCAAGAAAAATTATATTAAATCCCTCTTTTGGTTCAAAGGTTCCGCTCTCGACCCGCGCACGGACGGTTCCCGCGCTTAAACGTCTGAGCTGTTCAAACGCATCGCCCGAAAGCACGACCGCCCCGCCCAAGCCGGAGATACAGAGATTTTTTTCTATAACTCTCAGCGCCGCGGGATCGCTTTCCGTAAAGACCGCGCCTTTCGCGCCTCTGCTGAGCGCCTCAATGCCCATAGCGCCGCTGCCTGCAAACATATCCAGCACAAAACCGCAGGGGAACCGCGTCTGGATTATATTAAAAACCGATTCTTTGACCCGGTCCGTGGTCGGACGGGTGTCAAACCCGTCGGGAGCCGTTAGCTTACAGCCGCGCCGTTTTCCGGAGATAATACGCAAAACAAACTCCTTTCGACGGCAGGATCCGTCATCGGAAGCGCCGCGAGGATATCCGTAAATTACATTTACCTTATATTTATATATCAAAATTGTAAATTTGTCAAGGGTTTTGAGTAAATTTGTAAAAATACAGCGATTTGCCCACAAAAGAATATACCCCGCGATAGCCGTAGAATGGATAAGGTAAAAACCTGGAAACCAGGTGGGATTTTCTCAAATACATTACAAGTCCACTGGACACCCAAAGGGTGTGAGGCATGTGCGCCGCATCCGAAGATTAAAATCCCTTAATAAATTTGTTGGTTTTACATTATAGCCATAATTACGTACAACGCAGGGAAATATTATAGTCCTATTATATCATATTTTTCAAAAAATACAACACCTTTTTATGATTTTTTTATTACAATTTTTAACGGAACGATTTATGAAAATGTTACAATCATTGCGATTTTGTTACAGGGTTTTTCGCAGCGTTTACAGATGATTAACAATTTGCATTTTCCATATTTTTTGCATTGAAATTAGTTTTTTTAAAAGGTATAATTAAAATCACTGAAGCATAGTTTTTAACATAACAAAAGTACGGTAACAGGTTTTGGTTTATCCGCGGACAGCCTTCCGCAAACACTTCAGGGAGAAATATATATGAGAATTGAAAAAATCAGTGAAAATAAGATCAAAGTCCTTATCGATACAGACGAGGCGAGAGAGTGGAACATAAGCGCGGGCAATATGGCGTCCGACTCGCCCGCGGTGCAGCAGATGTTCCGTGAGGCTATACGCATGGCGGAAAGAGAGGTCCGTTTCAGCATAGACGGCGCAAAGCTGTTCGTTGAGGCGATCCCCGGTCAAACCGACGGGTTCGGAATGCTTATCACAAAGATATTCAGCGATAAGGATCTCGATGCCGCAGTGGCGAACTGTTCTTATCGGGGCATAATAAAAAAGCGCTGCCTCTATCCGGGTTCTGAAACAGGCAGAATTCAGGGAAAGCGGATCTTCAGGTTCGCTGACTTTGACAATGTATGCCGTGCCGCGGATGCTGTACATAGAGATTTCAGAGGCGAAAGCACCCTCTATAAGTATGACGGGTCCTACTATATGCTGCTTGCACCCGATGACATAAACGCGATGACCGGAGTCGAAAAGGTTATGCTCGAATTTTCGGACAAGCAGGGCAAGACCCTCATATCCCACGGCAGGCTTAACGAGCTTGGCGATGTTATGATAAAAAGCGACGCCGTTAATATACTTGTGGAGTATTTCGCTTAAACACTTTTACGGAAAGGAAAATGATTATGCTGTTTTCTTTGGATGATATTATGGAGTATGCTCAGGAAAACGATGTCAAGTTCATACGCTTGGTTTTCTTTGACATATTCGGAAGCATGAAAAATATTTCGATTTTCGCGTCCGAGCTGCCGAGAGCGCTTAAGTACGGCGTGACCTTTGACGCGTCCGAGATCAACGGGTTCATGAACGTGGGTGAAAGCGACCTTATGCTGCGCCCTGACCCCACAACCGCGGAGATACTGCCCTGGCGTCCACAGCACGCGAGGGTGCTTCGCATTTTCTGCGACATATGCTATCCGGACGGAAAGACCTTTGAGGGCGATTCCAGAAATATCTTAAAGCGCGCGGTGGATGATTTGGGCGAGATGGGTATGTACAGCGAGATAGGCAGCGAGTGCAAGTTCTATCTGTTTGAGCTGGACGAGCGCGGGAACCCGACAAAAACTCCGCACGATAACGGCACATACTACGATGTTGCTCCCGTGGACCGCGGCGAAAACGTACGCCGCGAGATATGTCTCACTTTGGAGGAAATGGGTATTCAGCCCCAAAGCTCCAATCATGAAGACGGTCCCGGACAGCACCAGATCATTTTCATGCACGGCAGTCCGGTCGAGGCGGCGGATCATATTATGACATTTAAAAATCTTGTAAAGACCGTGGCGGATACCAACGGGCTGTTTGCGTCATTCATGCCAAAGCCCCTGGCGGACAAGAGCGGCAACGGAATGCACGTTCATCTTTCGCTCTATGAAAGCAAGACGGGCAAGAGCCTTATCGACCCCGAATGTGAGATAGGACGGCAGTTTATGGCGGGAATACTCTGCCATATAAACGAGATGAGCCTCTTCCTGTGTCCGACGACAAATTCCTACAGCCGCTTAGGTCAGTTTGAAGCGCCGAAATACGTTACATGGTCGCACCAGAACCGTCAGCAGCTTATGCGTATCCCCACAAATCTTGAGGGGGAGAGCCGTCTTGAGCTGCGTTCGCCGGACGGTAGCTCCAACCCGTACCTTGTGGCGGCGCTGATGATTTATGCAGGAATTGACGGTATCAAAAACAAGATGCAGCTTTCCGAGCCGATCAATGTCACGCGGAAGGTGGGCATAGAAGGATTGGTAAGTCTTCCCAAGAACCTTGACGAGGCAGTGACATATGCCGAAAACAGTGATTTTCTGAAATCGGTGCTGCCGAAAAACATTCTTGCTACTTATATCGCCAACAAGCGCAGCGAGTACGAGTGCTACCTCAGCGCGAGAGACAAAGAGGAGTACGAAAGAAATCTGTATTTCCGGTCAATTTAACATGACCTTACTCTGTATCGGGAGGTGAAACCGATGAACGACAGAATTCTTGTCGTCTCCGCGTCCGAAAAGAGCTGCGCTGCTCTGGCGCAGATTTTAAAGCGCTACGCATGGAACAACCTTGACTTTGCGTCAAGCGGCGTTGAAACAAGACGCGCCGTGCTTCGCGGTAATTACGCGCTTATAATTATAAACGCCCCGCTCAGTGATGAGCAGGGAAACGTGCTTGCGTCCGATATGATCGAAAACACCCGTTCATCGGTTATCCTGATCGCCAAAAACGATATTGCCGATATGCTTGCCTCAAAGGTGGAGGACGAGGGAGTGTTCGTCATACCAAAGCCGATCCAGCAGCGGCAGTTTTTAAGCGCGGTGCGGCTGGCTTTAGCCTTCAGCCTGCGCATAGCCGAGATCGAGAAAAAGATGATAAACCAGGAAAAGAAGTACGAGGAGCTGCGAATGATCTCCCGCGCGAAATGTATGCTTATCGAAAAAGAGAGCATGAGTGAGAACGAGGCTCATCGTTTTATCGAAAAGCAGGCAATGGACAGACGCGAAAGCCGCGCCCAGATCGCCGCGGGCATAATCAAACGGCTGATGTGAAACCATTTCCCGCGCCGAAAAAAGGCGCGGGCGTTATTTTTTTGCCTTGGGGTCAAAAATCAGCGCGATGATAAACGCGAAGAATATCGCCGCGGATATTCCGCCTGCCGCCGCCTGCGCACCGC
>CANQKP010000018.1 GCA_947624495.1 uncultured Monoglobus sp.
GTGGAACCCACCCTCCGGCTCACATTCCGGAAAACGCCCGCATATCGGTTCGTCAAGATCAATATATTTATCATCAGCCAGCATACCGATTGCTATGCCGGTCAGAGTTTTGCTTATCGAAAACATTCTGTGCAGAGTATTTCGCGCATAGGGCGCATAGTATGTTTCGAAAACCAGCTTCCGATTTCTCATTATAAGAACACTATGCATATCTATGCCGTCTCGTTTGAGCCGCTTTAAGAAATTCTCAATACCTTTTGAACTAACGCCGACGCTTTCCGGCGCCGCTTTTTCAAACTGAATTTTACTCACTTAATTTACCGTCCTTCTAAATGCAAAATTTTCAAATAATAAATTATCACAAAGAAACCGGTTTGTCAATAGAAAAAGGGGCATAGATATACAATATTATCGACCTATTTGAAATCCGCAGGCAGATTTGATTTTATAAACGCTGTCGCATAATTGCTTACGGTGCCGAAGCCTTGCTCAAACTGAACCCATGTTCCGGTGTTTTGGTCTAGATAATACTTTATGTCATTGATTATTGCGGCGTTTGTGCCGTTAAGCGTTATGCTTCCGTCCCATACAAGGCTCGGATTTAAAGTATCGGTGTCAAAGAACGCCGCCTCAATTCTGTCACCTCTGTATCCTTCTTTGTAAATAACATAGTACTTTGAATTATTGCTCGGAAGCTTGGGGTAATCATTTATATATACTGTCTGTGACGCGCCATCCCAATTTACGATGTATCCGAGGCTTTCGCTCAAAAATCTTAGGGGTATGAGCGTGCGGTCCCCAAGCAGCACAGGATATGTGTCAAGCGTAAAGTCTTTATGGTTCACAGCTGCTCTGTCAAGTCCAATGGTAAAGGAAATCTCGGTATTCCCGTCGCTTGCCGTTGCTGTTTGTGTAAAGCTGTTCCAATTTACACTCATTCCGAGTTTCTCGAAGATCATTCGCATCGGGACCAAAGTCCTGTCGTTTAGCAAAACAGGGTCGACATCAAATCTGATAAATTCACCGTTTAGGCAAACTAAAATTTTGTCAAGCGCTTCATCTTCGTCCGCAGACCAATATGCCTCCTGCCAGTTCTTTTCATCGACACTGAACATACGTTTCCCGTTAAGGAGCGTAACTATCATCTTGCCGTCACTGTACACCGCTTTTACGGGCAGAGAGATGAAATGTGACCTGCCCGTGTAACAGAAATTATTGTCAAGGAAATATATATCGCTGCCAAGGTTTTTAAAATCCCCCTGGAAGTTCGGGTTCGCGTCCCACGTTTTAAACCGCAGCATATATCCTTTGTCTGTTTTTGTGACCTCGAAATTGTCAAGATTGCCGGAAAGCAGCGTCTTTGTGGCATCATCGGCGTTTTTCATATATTGTTCATAATATTTGTTGTATATAGTGTCATAGTCGGGCAGCATTGTTTTTTTGCTTTCAAAAAATTGCATTTCGGGCTTTGAGTCTGATATTCTGAAAGCGTTTGTAAGACCGCCGAGATAGTTCACCGGAAGCAGCGTTTCAAGAGTGAACTCCGTGACGCTGTGCGGCGGAAGCTCGGCATAGGCGCAGGTGTCGGTTGATATGCTTGTGCCGTGACCGCCTTTTGCTATAACAGGATTTTCCTGCTCACGCCTCAGACTGCCGTCCTTATTTTTCATTGTGACAATTATGTCGGCGGATGTGGAGGCGTCATAGTTAAAATATCTTGTTCTGTTTCCGTTATTGGTTATTTTTAGATTATATCTCTCGGTCACGCCGTAGTTTCCCATACTGCATCCAAAGCCGTGGTTATCCCTGTCGGGGCTAAGCTCATAGTTGGGTGAATAATCATCCTGTGAAACGCCGCTTTCAGCTGCATATTCTTTTGTATCGCTGTGTTTTGTGTCAAATATCCATGTGTCGCTGCGACGGCTTTGGGGTACATTTTTGCCGTAATAACCAAGCTTTGATGGGTCGTAATACTTAAGCGGCAGCATATCCGACTCCGCTGTTATATACTTTGACCATATATCATCCTGCGGATTTAGGTTGGTTACCCATTTATCAAGCGTGGTCTCCTCATCGGTATACTGATTTTTGAACTTTACCAGAAGATATGAGCCGTCTGAGACACTGTCGTCGATCTCATATTCAAGGCTTGCCTCAACCTCCGGCAGGCTGTCTGCGATACCCTTCTGGCATCTGTCCCGAAGGTACGAGCCGAATTCGGTCTTTGCCGGATCAAAATCCGAACGGTCCCTGAGCCTTCCGTCCTTTGCTCTTAGCTCAACAACATTCATGTCAACCTTTCCGCTGAGCAGTTCTGTATCCGCTGTCATAAACACCGGAAGTATCATTCCGCAGGCTGAATAATTGTCAATGTAACTGCTCAGCCACACCGTCTCGCCTTTTTTAATATTTATCGTCTTTGGTGTGTAACCGCCGTTTATGAACACAACATCAGAATTAAGCATAGGTATGTCGTGGTCAATCATGGTCGCGACCGCGTTCTCTCCTCCCCAGGTGGGGTATACGTATTTTATGCCGCCGGTTTCATCGGTATAACGCCGTACTTTCGGCGTTTCAAACGCAGCGCGGTTAATTCTGAGGACCGAGTCCTCTTTTGCGGTGATCTCAAGGTCAAGCTCAACGTCAAATCCCAGTCCGGACGGATGATAGTTTTCGTCATAGCCGTAAGTATAGTTTATATGACTAAGATATATATAATATCTGTCGGGAGTAAGATTTAAATTTGACATAGTGTATCTCGGATTTTGATTTGAGCTGTCCGCCAGATATTCGCGGAATATACCTTCCGTATTGTTGCAGTATATGTATTTTCCGCCGCCGACCGGACTGAAATACAGCTCCGCGGGTTTTACGCCTTCGGCAAAGCATATACTTGACAAGTTCGGCATAAATAGTATAATAGAAACAAACGCAGTAATAAAAAATAAAGCCGCGGAAAAAAATTTAGGTTTATCGCTCGAAAACATTGGCGTCATCCTTTCTTGTAATGCTTTTGTTTAATATGACGATATTAAAACCTGATTTGTTCCCAAATTATCGAAAATTTTAAACAGGAGATAAAATATGTCTGTTACCATTGCTCTCGCAGGAAACCCAAACTGCGGAAAAACCACAATTTTCAACTCTCTGACCGGTTCTGACCAATACGTGGGGAACTGGCCCGGTGTTACCGTTGAGAAAAAAGAGGGCATACTCATCGGTAATCCTGATGTCCGCATTGCCGACCTGCCCGGAATTTATTCGCTGTCGCCTTATACTCCGGAAGAGGTCGTGGCGCGTAATTATCTGATAAATTCACCGCCCGACGTTATACTTAACATTATTGACGGCACCAACATTGAGCGCAACCTCTACCTCACGACCCAGATCATAGAGCTGGGCGTGCCTGTGGTTATCGTTATCAATATGGCGGACGTTATAGAAAAACGCGGCGATAAAATTGACCTTGAAAAGTTTTCCGAGTGTCTTGGCGGTCGTCCTGTTTTTGAGGCGTCGGCGCTTAAGGGCGACGGTCTGAAACGCGCTGTCAATGCCGCGGTTAAACTTGCAAAATGTCCGGCGCCGATTGACCCGCTGCGGTTTTCCGCGCCTGTCGAGCAGGCTCTGATCGAGATCAGGCAAATGATACCCGATATTCCCAACGCTCAAAAACGTTTCTTTGCAATAAAAATATTTGAACGCGACGAAAGGCTTTCGGAACTTATCGACAATATACCCGACGCTGACGGAATTATAAAAAATATAGAGCGGAAGCTCAAAGATGACAGTGAGAGCATTATCACGACAGAAAGATACTCAATAATTACATCAATAGTCAAAAAATGTTACATAAAACGCATTATCGGCGATGCTTTGAGTGAAAAGATCGACGCGGTTCTTACCAACAGATTTGCCGCAATCCCTATATTCGCGGTGGTTATGTTTATAATCTACTATGTTTCGGTAACGTCGATAGGAGCTATGCTTTCCGACTATATCGAGGAATACATATTCGGTAGTGACGGCTTTGTACCGGTTTTAGTCAAATCATTTCTTAACGGGATTGGGACTCACGAGAAGCTGATTTCGCTTATCGTTGACGGCATAATCGGTGGCGTAGGCTCTGTTCTGAGCTTTGTGCCGCAGATCATGATATTGTTCATATTCATGGCATTTCTTGAGGACTGCGGGTATATGTCCCGCGTGGCGTTTATTATGGACGGATTTTTCAGGAAGATAGGACTTTCCGGAAAGTCGTTTATACCCATTGTGATAGGGACCGGATGCGGAGTCCCCGGAATAATGGCGTCGCGCACAATTGAAAATCATTCAGAGCGCAGACTGACGATCATTACCACAACATTTATTCCGTGCAGCGCAAAACTGCCGATGATAGCGCTCTTTTCAGGCGTGTTCCTCGGCGGCGCATGGTGGGCGGCTCCGCTCGCGTATCTTATCGGCGGATGCGCGATTGTAATATCGGGAATTATACTTAAGCGGACAAAGCTGTTTTCGGGCGACTCAACTCCTTTTATTATGGAACTGCCGCCATACCACCTGCCTATGCCTAAAAATGTTTTTAAGAGTATGTGGAACAGAGTTTCGTCATTTATAAAAAAAGCCGGAACCGTCATACTGCTGTCGGCTATTGTGATCTGGCTGTTGTCAAACCTTGGATTTGCTGATGGAAAATTCGGGTTTACCGATGATTTTTCAGCGTCTATCCTTTCGTATATCGGCAGAGGATTATCATGGCTGTTTATTCCGCTGGGCTTTGGCGGCTGGCAGCAGACCGTGGCTGTGCTTTCCGGTCTTATCGCGAAGGAAAACGTGGTAAGCACTCTTGCGGTGCTGTATCACGGCGCTGATCTGAGCGCGGCGCTGTCCGGAACCTTTACTCCGGTATCCGCATTCTCGTTTCTGATATTTAATCTGCTGTGCGCTCCGTGCGTCGCGGCAATGGCGGCGATCGCCAGAGAAATGTCCGACAAAAAGTGGACCGCTTTCGCAATCGCGTATCAGACGGCTTTTGCCTATGCCGCCGCTTTTCTGATATATAACATCGGTTCACTGTTTTAGCGGTTTTATTTTACAATACCGAAATCACTATGCCGGCAATAATAATTGCCGCGCACATCAGCTTATACGGAATGTTTTTCTCTTTAAAGAACAGCTTTCCGCCGATTATTGTCACAATGACGCTGCACTGCTTTATAAGCGTCATTGTTATAACCGAACTGTTTTCGTACTTACACGCCTCAAACAGAGCCTTATCCGCAAGGACGAACAGCACGCTCATTATAATCAGCCAATAATTCTTAAACAAGTTTTTTCGGTTGATTTTGGTCCTCGTCACAATCATATAACAAAGGTACAGCACAACCAAAAACAGCATATACCAGAACTGAAGCTGACCGCTGGTAAGGTTGGTAGACGACATAAGATATTTGTCAAATATCTCGGACACGGCGTTCATCAGGCATGATATGAGTACCAACAATATGTAGACCGTTTTTATGCTGCCGTTTTCCGTATTCTCTTTTTTAAGGTTCACAAGCAAAAGACCCGCAAGCACAAAAATCATGCCGGTAATTTTAAACGCGGTCGGTACCTCATGCAAAAATATAACGCTGAGAACAGCTGCCATGATCACTCTTGACATATCCATTATGCCGTAAAAGCCTATCGGAAGCTTGCTTATCGCTATAAACGAACATATCCACGCCACAAATATTACAACGGATTTAACGGAAATCAGCGCAAGTACAGGCTTATCGACCTGAAACGGCGAGGCTTCGCCCGAAAAAAAGCTCATAAGGGCGCACAGAATAAAGCTTAAAAAGGTATAGGCAAACAGGACTTCGGTTGCCGAATTGATCTGCATTGCCTTCTTTTTTGTTATATCTCTGACGCCCTTAAAGAGCCCGTATATCATTACTAAAAAAATCCACATTATCTTGAGTAAGTCTTGGTTATCTTAAGCAGCTTCGCGGCAAGCTCATCGGTAAAAACGTCGGTCGTCTTAAGCCGCCACGACCAGTTGCCTCCAAGCGTGGACGGAGTGTTCATCCTCGCACTGCTTCCCAGATCCAATATATCCTGTATGGTTATGATAGCCGTATCCGCAGTGCTTGAGAGCATTGATTTAATAAAACCCCAGTTATACCCTTCCTCTTTTGTGAGGCGCAGGTAATCAACCGCAAAATTCTTCATATGTTCCGGAAGAGAGTCAAACCATCCCTTAAGCGTGTCATTGTCGTGGGTTCCTATATATACAACGGAGTTTTTGTTGTAATTATGGGGCAGATAATCGCTGTCCTCACCCGGAGCAAACCCGAACTGCATGACCTTCATGCCCGGCAGACCGCTGAATTTCAGCAGCGCACGAACATCGTCGGTAATGGTTCCCAGATCCTCGGCAATAAGCGGCGGAGTCTCGCCGAACTCCTGTTTTACTCTGCCGAAAAAGTCGCTTCCGGGTCCCTTGAGCCATTCGCCTTCAACAGCGTCGGGTCTGCCGTAATCAATAGCATAAAATGCGTCAAAACCGCGGAAGTGATCGATCCGTACGATGTCATACATATCAAGAGCCGCGGAAAGACGCTTGATCCACCATTCATATCCGGTTGAGGCAAGATAGTCCCAATTGTAAAGCGGATTTCCCCAAAGCTGACCCTTTGGCGCATAACCGTCCGGCGGGCATCCGGCAACCTTTATCGGGGTCCTGTCAGGATTAAGCATAAGCACTTCGTTATGCGCCCATGCGTCGGCGCTGTCCTCGGCAACATATATCGGTATGTCGCCTATTATCTTAATGCCCTGCTTGTTGGCATATGCCTTCAGTTCGTTCCACTGCTGATAAAACCTGTACTGAATGTATACCCAAAAACTTATTTCATCGTCCAAACGGTTATATACTCTTACAATAGCGTCAGGCTCGCGGCGGACAATGTCGTCATCCCAATCGCGGTACATCTTGTGACCGCTGTCGAACTTGAGCGCCATATACATCGCATAGTTTTCTATCCAGTAGGAATTTTCGACTCTGAACTGCTCAATCTCCTGTTTTTTGCGCAATTTATCCCGCTCATATGCAATTTTTAAAACATTAAATTTGTTATTAAATATCTTTTCATAATCAATACCTTGCGGGTCATCACCCCAGTCAATGTAGGCGTAGTCCTCAAAATTCAGCGCGCCGTCCTCACGCAGCAAGTCAAAATCAA
The DNA here is from genome assembly GCA_947624495.1 of uncultured Monoglobus sp. Classification (GTDB taxonomy): domain Bacteria; phylum Bacillota; class Clostridia; order Monoglobales; family Monoglobaceae; genus Monoglobus. The sequence continues at coordinate 7,227 of CANQKP010000018.1, forward strand.
TAAAATACGGATTGCCCGCAAATGTTGAAAACGACTGATACGGAGAGTCTCCGTAACCGGTGGGACCGATCGGCAGTATCTGCCAATATTTCTGTCCGCTTTTTTGCAGAAAGTCAACAAATCTATGGGCTTCGCTGCCCATAGTTCCGATACCGTATTTTCCGGGAAATGATGAAATATGCATCAGTATTCCGCTTCCACGTTCCATAATTACCTCCCTAAAGCGCAATTGCAATAAAAATGACGCCTGCGTTACAGTGGTTTAACACAGGCGTCCGTGCGGTTAATTCAAATTAATCAACAGTAACGACCCAGCCCATATCATCGTCCGCCTTACCGGTCTGAATGTTGGTAATAGTGTCAAATATTCTCTGGGTAACTTCGCCGATCTGATTGTTGTTTATATGCATAACCTTATCTTCCCAACGGAGTTCGCCGACGGGCGATATAATTGCCGCGGTTCCGGTACCGAAACATTCTTCAAGAGTACCGTTGTCATAAGCGTCGGCAACTTCCTGAATGGAGATCCTCTTTTCGGAAACCGGAACGCCCCACTTTTTAAGAAGCTCTATAGCGGACATTCTCGTTATACCGCTCAGAATACTGCCGTTGAGCGCGGGAGTAACGACCTCACCGTTGATTTTAAAGAATATATTCATTGAGCCGACTTCCTCAATATACTTCTGCTCAACACCGTCAAGCCAAAGCACCTGAGAGTAACCTTTATCATGAGCTATTACCTGCGCTCTGATACTGCTTGCATAGTTGCCGCCGGTTTTTGTAAATCCAGTACCCCCGCGTACCGCGCGGACATACGAATCCTCAACATATATCTTAACCGGCGCCAGACCTTCGGGATAATAAAGTCCGCTGGGCGAGCAGATTATCATAAACTTATATGTGTTAGACGGTCTGACTCCCAGATACGGGTCGGTTGCAATAATAAACGGTCTGATGTAGAGCGAGGTTCCCTCCTGCTCAGGTATCCAGTCACGGTCAAGCTCAACAAGTTGTTTAAGACCTTCGATACAAACAGCCTCATCGATTTGAGGTATAGCAAGACGCTCGTTTGAAACGTTAAGTCTCTCAAAATTCTTATCGGGTCTGAACAGGCGAACGTGACCGTCAGCGGATTTGTACGCCTTGAGTCCCTCAAAAACCTCTTGCGCATAGTGGAAAACCATGGCAGACGGCTCAAGCTCAATAGGTCCGTAGGGAACTATCCTGGGATCATGCCAGCCCTTGCCTTCTTCATAGTCCATAACAAACATATGGTCCGAAAAAAACTGACCGAAAGGCAAATTCTGCATATTCGGCTTAGCCTTTGGATTTTGTGTTTTGGTGATTGTGATTTCCACTTTTATCAACCCTTCCTTATATATAATTGTAATATTTTAATTAAAACTAATTAATTATAGCATATATTTCCGATGTTTTCAAGGGGTTTTATCTAAAAAAATCCTAAAAAAATTAAATTTACAGATTTGTTTTGACACATTTTTTATATAATGCGGTTTATAATTAATTTCGGTGAAGCTTATGACTGTGTACATAGACGTTCTGTTTCTGAGCAACTGGATAATCAACTCAATAATCGTGTGCTGTGCGGGCGCACTTTTCAGAGACGGAGCCGGATCTTTAAAAATAATTATCGGCGGCGCGCTGCTTTCTTTATATTCGGTAATTATGTTTTTCCCGCACACTCACCTGCTGTACACGGTTTCGGGCAAGCTACTGTGTACGGCTTTGTTTGTGCTTGTGTACTACAGACCGCAAAACTTATGGGACCTGCTTAAGAAATCGGCAGCCTTTCTTACTCTGTCGCTGATATTGTGCGGCGTTTCATTTGTTTTTGCCGCGTGTGTTTTTAAAAGCGGTACAGTATCAAACGGAGTACCGTATTTTGATATTGATTTAAAGGGCTTGCTTGCAGCGGCGGCGGTTTCGTTTGTTATAATCAAGCTGACGTCTGACATATTTATAAGAAATCTCAGCCGCAGCATAGTCAAGCTTGATGTTTGCTTAAACGGGCGGATAACTCAGATCAACGCCCTGATCGATACAGGGTGCGAGTTAAGGGAGCGGATCACCGGAAAGCCGGTCCTTCTTATTTCGGGACAGCGCGAGCTTTCGGGCGGAATACCTATCGCGCTGAGCACAGTGGCTTCCGGCAAAATAATATATGCCGTAAGCGCCGACAGAATAAAATGCAGAGACAAAAAATTCGGAGTATACGGCAATTGCCTCGTATCGTTTATAAACACGGAATTTTCATATGACGGACTGTATAACGCGATTGCCCCGCCGGACGCGTTTTACATAAAGCACAAAAAACTATTTTCAGGAGGATACAGAATGAAGCAGCTAACGAACTTACTAAAAAAACTCTTGGAGAGAGCATACCTTAGACTGGTTTTAAAGCAGAAGAATAATGTTCATTACATAGGCGGCAGCGATACTCTTCCTCCTCCGCTTGAAAAAGAGGAGGAACAAATTTGGATAGCAAGGCTGCACGAACCTGACTTTGCCGACGAAGCAAGAAAGCTCTTGATTGAGCATAACCTAAGACTTGTTGTATATATTGCAAAACGTTTTGACACAACCGGGATTGGCATCGAGGACTTGATCTCAATCGGAACTATCGGACTTATTAAAGCAATCAATACATTTAAGCCTGAGAAAAAAATCAAGCTCGCCACATATGCCTCAAGATGTATAGAAAATGAGATACTTATGTATTTGAGAAAAAACAACGGACAAAAAACCGAAGTGTCAATTGACGAACCGCTGAATGTGGATTGGGACGGAAAGGAACTGCTGCTGTCGGACATACTCGGAACCGACGGAGACGTGACACAGAAAAACATCGAAGACGAAACCGACAGAGAACTGCTCAGGATCGCGCTTGACGGGCTTGGCTGCAGAGAGAGAAATATTGTAGAGATGCGGTTCGGAATTAACCGTGACGGCGACGAAATGACCCAAAAGGAGGTTGCGGACCTGCTCGGTATTTCACAGTCATACATATCCCGTCTTGAAAAGCGGATAATAAAACGTTTGAGAAAGGATATGACAAAAATGCTGACGGGATAACATAATCAGCCTATGTTATACGCCGTCAGCATATTGTGGACCCGTTCAAACAGCAATCCAACCGCGAACCATACCGGAGCGTAATCGAGGCGTATAAGACCCAGAACCGAAAACTCTCCGGTATACCGCCACGCCTCAATTCCGGCAAGGCGTAAAATTCCGCCGCTGAAAAACTCGATCATGAAAATCATTGTTGTCCACACACAGCCGCGCAGGAACCAGTTCTGACCGCTTATCAGGTCATGGACCGGCTCTAAAAACACCACCGCCAAGCCATATATAAAGAACATCCACAGCGATGTATGACCTACAAAATCAGCCGATCTGTTACTGATGCTGCCAAGTCCCGTCCATATAATTTCCATATTCATTCCAAGAAGTCCGTATATAATAAATCGTATCAGCATACGTTTATTATTGCGCCAAAATCGGAATTTATTCACAAAATCCAACCAAAGCCGCAGCTTTAATCATCAGGTACCGAAATAGGAGAAGTGCATAAAGTCTCTTGTGCCTCTCCAGGCGTCGCCGCCCCAGGTGAAGCCGTGGCGCTCAAATGCTCTCATAACATCGCCGTACGGTGTGATAGAGTACGGATCCTGATAAGGGAGCCAATGATCTCCCACTACCTCGCCGGAGCTGTAGAGACAATAATTTTCGTCGGCGTTAATATCGATCGATGTACCCCAGTTGTGCTCGGTCTTTCCGCCGCGCCACGAATACGCACCGACAGAGCTTATCGGAAACTGCTCCTCGCCCTCAAAAATTTCCTGAAAGATCTCGGCTACAACATCCGCTAAATCCTTGTGTACTGTCAAAGTTGTTTTTGAGGCGACGCGCTCGCCGTTTTTTATCTTCCAGACGTTGACCTCGATCTCCCGCATTACGGCGTCGGCTTCCTCCTTTGTTTCAGGCATATTTTCAATGCTCATATCACCATATTGAATTTCAAGCCTATCTGTGGTAAATTCCATACTGTCGGAATAGCTTCCGGCGCTCACCGTTATATTGTAAACCCTGACAGGGTCGGTATAAAACGTCATTGTTGTCCCCTCAACGCCATACACCTCGTCATTTTTTGCGCCTATAGAGTCGCCGTGTATAGTGTCACGTCTCTCGGAGACCGTTACGGTATACTTGTTAATGCCCGGAACAGGCGTCCAATTAAGTTCAATACGGTCATCGTATTGCTGACCGCTGAGTTTAAGACCGTCAAAATCAGTATATAACAGAACAGGCTTTGAATAAACATCATATTCCGGTATCTCAGCAACTATATAATAAAGAGAGCTTCGCTCAAGCTTGCTTGACGGAATTTTTATACTGCTGCTCTTGGAATACATAAGTTCAATTTCAGGCTCCGCATCCGTAATATCCACAAGATAAACATTATATCCGGAAGCTGAATTTCCCGTCCATGAAACATTTAAATCACTGTCGGATTTAACGACATCATTATTTTTATGGGATATGATTGCCGGTCTGACATGATTCGGTGCGTCTATCATACGGCTTATCATAACCACCGCCTGATTTACGGCAACATTGTCCTGCGGATGAAAAGCCCCGTCACCGTAATCACCAAGCAGGTCCTGAGCCGCGGCTGCAGCGACGGCAGATTTTGCCCAAAAGGCAATTTCGTCCACGTCGCTGAATTCGGACAGCGCGTTTTCAATCGAGGGAATGTCCGATCCATACAAAGCGCGGTAAAAGTTGTTAAGCGCCACGGCAGCCTCCTGCCTTGAAATTGGGTCGTACGGATGGAATAAATCGTCTTCATCGCCATTCATTATTCCGAGCCTATATACAGCCGCAATCGCGGGATCAACCCATTTTGCATCATCAAACGGCGCATCGGCATCCGGCATCGGCTCACTTTCGGTATGCTTAAGATACGCTGTGTATATCAATATCGCAAAGTTTTCACGTGTAATATCAGCGTCGTAGTCCGAAAAGAAAACGCTTTCGGGCAGCGCGCCCTTTGACGCCATACAGTCAAAGCTTTCAGCAGCCCAGTCATCGGGTTCCATAGGAAGCGCGGAACAGATCTCGGCGCCGAAAAGCAATGCCGCGGCAAACACGGATAAAACAGAGATAAGTTTAATTAATTTCGTAAATTTATATATTTTTTCAGACATAAGATTGCTCCTTTCAAAGTTATGTCAAGACCTAATCTATAATTATTTGTCGGTTAAGACTTTTTTGTTGTTTATATCCTCAAGGCAGTAGTCGCAGATATATTTGTTGCGGTAAAAATTCAAATCCGCATCATCATCCTTACCGCAAAACACACAGGCAGGCTTTACTCTGCGGAGAACCATTGTGTCGCCGTCAATTTCAAGACTCAGTTCCACCTTGTTCGGCTCGCTCACTTTAGGCCTATTGGCATCGTCCGAGTAAATCCAGTTCAACGCGGTCAAGAATTCCTTGGGAAGTGAAATCCTTGAATTTCGGTCAATAAATTTGGTCACGACATTTTTCTTCTTCTCACTCATAATATTTCCTCCTAAGCTATATAATCAAAATTTGTCGATTTGTTTTGTCGATATATTATCATGAGTGGTGAAAAATGTCAATACATATTTTACAAATTTCTAAAAAACACTTTAATATCAATTGGCTCACCGGTGCTTTTTGCTAAAAATTCGCTGTAATCCGTTTGAGTCATAAATTGAGTGGATACATATTTTTTAATCTGTAAAACATCACAATTATTTGAATATATACTGCTTATCAGGCTTGTTATATTTGATTTTAACTCATTTTTTGTTTTGTCATTAACGCTGCCGGTCGGAGATTTAATTTTTTTAAAATCAAGGCTAACCTCAGCGAAAATTTTATTGTTTTCTATTTCTGTGGTGATTTTTGGGTCCTTTTTATTGCTGACACCATATACTTCACCATCGGAATTTGTAAAATAAATATATTCGCCGCAGTTTCCGAGCGCCAAATTTATCAGTCTGCATTCCTCGGCATTCAGGCTCATTGTCGGTGCGCTTCCTGAAAACAACAGCGCGCCGTTCAGCCCGTCCTTCGTGACATACGGCATATATCCTCCGCCTCTTTGGGAAGTTATTTTTGTGGTGAACCGCATAAGATCCGTCTCAAGGCTGCCGGCGGCAGATTTGTCGGAAAACAACAGTTCGTAATATCTTGCCGCGCTCTCCTCAAGAGACGGCTCAACCTCACTAAGATAGTCTTTTGCCGAACTTGCGGTGCACAATTTCGTCTCCGGTCGAACTTCATCATCAGACAAAAAAACTCGGCATAGCTCATAAACATTGCCGCTTCTCAAGACATCCTCCGAAAATACTATCAGCTTCATATGAGTTAGAGTAGGTGTCTTTCCCAAATACGATTTGCTGTTTTCGAGCGCCTCAAATATGTTTTCCGCCGAAATCGTTATATTGCTTACCGGCTTCTCACCGGATTTTTCGCCGCCCTCTTCTTCCTCTTCGCCCTCAACAGCCGCGGCGTCAAGATTTGATCCGTTTTTGAGCGGGTTTGAAATTTGCAGCGTGAACAGCGGTTTGCCGCCGTCCGGCGAAGCGTCAACTCCGGCGGCGATTACATACGCCGTATTTTCCACCTCGCGCAAATCTCCGCAGCCGGACAAAAACAGCGCGGACAGAGAGAGCAGCACAACTGCCGCAGCGCTTTTTTTAAACGCCCCGCCCTTGATTCCGACGCTTCTCAGCAGCTTTCCGGCTGCCGCCAAAGCCGCGGACAGATACAAAATTCCGGATGCCGAGGCTATAACAATGCTAACAACGTCAAATCTGACGTTAAGGCGGCTGAGTCCGGAAAATCTGGATATGCCCCGCGAAAGGCTGCCGCCGCTAAGCTTGGCGTACTCGGACGGAATTGCGAGAAACATTGTTATATAAAACGCAGCGTAAATCAGAAGCCCGATCAGGATCGATGTGAATGTATGCCGAGGCTCCTGCTTTTCACGGTACACTGTGATATAGACTGCCGGCAAAAGTATTTCTGAAAATGCGAACAGGTTTTTAAATCCGGACGCCGCAATAGTACCCGCACCGTTTCCCAATAACGGCGCGGCGTTAAATATGTCACAGTGCCGGGCGGCATTTATTATTACTGCGAGTATCCCTAAGATAATCAGCGGCACACATATTCCGTGCAGCTTATATATCGACCTCTTGCCGCCGAGACTGATCACCAGGACCGCGGCGGCGATAACCGCCAACGCCGCTAAACGGGATGCATTCTCGTACGGAAAGCTGCTCAATACCCCGATCAAAGCATAAATATAATATAACGACGCACATATAAAGTAGGCGCTCAGAATAACATATACCGTATTTTTGATAGACTCGGTTTTAAGCAGTCGTGCAATCATGCCGCGCATCGCCCAACCCAGCAGCACCAGCACAATACAGAGCGCAATACTGAGAAGCAGCGCGATCCATGCGGATGAATTATTGTCATAGACCAAAAATCCCGAAAAGTCGATAAACATCTTTACAATAACGCAGTTTACTGTAAAGCAGCATAAATTATAATTTACTCTGTTCATTTTTCCTCCGTCAGTATTTCCATTTCCTGCTGATATGCGGCTGTTTGTATTCATCCTGAGGTCTCAGCTCCGGCGGACGCTTCTCCTTCTTCCAGATAGGCTTTACAAGCATCGACTCTGACGCTTTTCCGCCGGGTTTCATCCTGCTCAGAAACGGCACTCCGAAGGTTTTTGCAGAAGATAGCAGACTGAGCGTTATCAAAACCGCAGCCGTCAGACCCGGTATGCCGAAAAAGTACGCCGCAAAAATGTATATAAATTTAAGAACACTGAGCGAGCGCGAAAGCGACAGAGTCGGTGTCGAAAACGCGCCTATGCCGCCGATTGAAACGATTATGATAAGGAGCGGGCTTACTATGCTTGCCTCGACCGCCGCCTGACCAAGTATCAGACCGCCGATTATTCCGAGTGTGCTTCCTATTGGATTGGGGACCCTGACCGAGGCTTCCTTTAAAAGCTCAAAAGCGATCTCCATTAAGATCAGCTCTACAATAAGCGAAAAAGGCACCTTTTCTCTTGTGGCTGAGATAGCGATAAGCAGGTCAGTGGGAAGCACCTCCTGATGATAAAGCATAACCGCGATAAACAGCGCCGGAAGCAAAACCGAGATCGTCATTCCGAACAGGCGCACGATACGCATCAGGTTCGCTTCGGGTACACGGACATAGTTATCCTCTGTTGCTTCGATCAGGTCCATGGCGGTGGTAGGTAAAATCAATGCGAAGGGGCTACCTTGCACTATCACTGCCACCTTTCCGTCCGCGAGCATTGACGCCACGCGGTCAGGGCGCTCCGTTTTGAGCGTTCGCGTCATTGGAAAGTAGGTCGAGTCCTCTATCATCATTTCGATGTCACTGGATGAAAATATATACTCGGTGTCAATTCCCTTAAGTCTGCGCACAACTTCGTCAACTATATCCTTGTTCACAATTCCGTCAAGGTACATCACGGCACACGGCACCTGATTGCTGTTGCCCACCGGAATGTTCCATGCGGTGGTATTCGGACTGCGCAGGATCTTTCTCACCAATGCAATGTTGGTCATGATCGACTCCGCGAACGACTCCTGCGGTCCGGTGAGGCTCACCTCCTGACTCGGCGCGTCAACTCCGCGGCTGTCCCAGCCCTTAACATCCGCCGAAAAGCAGCATCCGCAGCCGTCAATAAATATGGCGCAGTCGCCAAACGACACCTTTTGACCGACTTCGCTGTAATCCGTTATAATCGAAAGCGGAGCCACAGCGATTATGCGTTCAGTCACCACCGAGCGGCGGGATGTCTCACCGGTATCAAACTCGGCGCAGGTCAGCAGCGAACGCATAATGTCGCGGTTCAGAAAATTTTGATTGGTCATGCCGTCATAGTATATCAAAAAAGCCTCCGCGGTCTCGTTTTTAAATCTGACGCGGAACTCTCTCAGGTTAAAATCCATATTCATATCAGGATTGAACATTTCTTTTATTTTTTTCTTGTTTTCGGTCACACTTGAAGATATCACATTAATCACCGAATATATTTTTGGCACAATATGTGAAAAATATACTTTTAAAAATATTGACTAATTCATGATATAAACGTATAATATTAATATCAAATTATTGAAAGGAAGATCACAATGAAGGTTTTATTAATTAACGGAAGCCCGCACGCTAAGGGCTGCACATATACCGCTCTTAAGGCTGCCGCGGATGAACTTGAGAGCAACGGAATTGAAACCGAGATAATCTGGGTCGGCGCAAAACCGATCATCGGCTGCATTGGCTGCGGCGCCTGTGGCAAGCTTGGCAAATGCCGCTTCGGTGACGATGCGGTGAACGAGACTGCCGAAAAATGCGCGGATGCGGACGGAATTATTGTAGGAACTCCGGTCCACTATGCGGCGTCATCGGGAGCGATAAAATCCTTTATGGACAGACTGTTTTACTCCGCCGGCGGAAACCTTACATACAAGCCCGGCGCTGCCGTTGCAAGCTGCCGCAGAGGCGGAGCGTCAGCCGCCCTTGATCAGCTCAACAAGTACTTTACTATCAACCAGATGCCGATTGTGAGCTCCAACTACTGGAACATGGTTCACGGAAACACACCCGATGAGGTGCTTCAGGACAAGGAAGGCATTCAGACCATGCGCTTGCTTGGCAGAAATATGGCATGGATCATAAAGTCGATTGAAGCCGCAAAGCAGAGCGGTATTGAGCATCCAAAGCCGGAACCCAAGGAAAAGACAAATTTTATCAGATAGTTTAAAATCCTTCATTCGGGCGAGCAATAAAATTTAATGCTTTAGTGCGGCATAGCTTCGGCTATGCCGCAGCTTTTTCATGTAAAATAATAATATTTTAGACTGTCGGCAATTCTATTTGTATTTTAAATCCGTTATCGTTCTTTGCTGTCATGCGTCCGCCGTGTACGCGAATAATTTGATTTGCCATCGGGAGTCCCAAACCATGCGTGGATTTTGGAATTCGGGACAGGTTTTCAAGAACCTCGGAGCGAACTCCTTTTCCGTTATCCTGAATATCGATACACGCCTTACCGTTTTTCTCATACTGAGTGATACGGATCTTGCATCCATCTTTGTTATGAACAACGCTGTTGTTTATAAGATTAAACACAGCGCGCTCAAGCAGAGCTTCATCAGCCGCCACAACAGTTTTTTCATCACGCAGGTCAAGCTCAATATCGCATTTATCAGCAGTACCGCTGTTTAATATATCCGATACGACCAGGCGGAGCAGCGGACAGAGTTTCACATTACTCCTCTTTGAGGGCTGCATATCATATTCAAGTGAGGAAATCAAATTTAGATCCTCTATCAGTTTTTTTATCTTGATCCCCTGCGCCATTATTGCTTCCGCTTTCCTGCGCTCACCGGCTGTCAGCGCTTCCGACTCGGAAAGCTCCTCAGAATATCCGACGATTACGGATAACGGAGTTCTGATATCATGCGAGATACCGGAAATCCAATTTGACCTCGCGCTGTCGCGTGCAGCAAGCGCCGCGTTCTTGCGCTCAATTGAATTCGACGTGCGGTTAATATTTGCGGAGATCTCTTTGAATATTCCTCGCTCGGTTAGTTTTACGGGTATTTCGCGGTGCAGATCGTCTATTCCGTCAGTTAATGTCCGCAGCCGTTTGTAAAGTCTTATTCCGAATATAAACGCCAAAATCGCCGCGAAACAGAGATTAAGCAAAAATATCATAAGTATTCTTTCGGGAAGCGTGTAAAACCACTTCATTGAATATATCATTTCGTATTTGCCGACCGAGTTTTTCGGCGTACCGAGCACCAACAGTCCGTAATCCTCCGCGCGTACATACACCGGATAATCGTTTAAATACCAGTGGGTCATACGCGCAACATCATTTATTGAATATCTATCCGGAATATCGCTTGGTTTGTTATGCGACCATATGATTTCACCGTTTTTATCGATTAAAATACACCAAAAATCATCAGGCACAACGTTTGCCGTCAGTTCAAAACCGCTTTCGGTTCGGTTTAAATTTTCACTTATCAGCGTAAGAGTTTTTTTCGGTGATCCCTCACCGTCAGTATCACTCGCGATATACGCGTACCCCAAAAAATTTAAGCACAGCAAAATAGTCGCGATAACCGCCGCGGTAAATGTGAAGCAGATAAAAATTTTTAAACTTGTTTTATTCATCATGAACCACCAATTTATATCCCAATCCCTTGACCGTTATAAGATGACTTGGTTTTGACGGCTCAAGCTCGATCTTCTGCCTGAGCCTGCGTATATGAACCATAAGCGTATTTTCATAGCCGTAGTATTCCTCGCCCCACGCCGCCATGCACAGCGCATCGCTTGTTACGATTTTATTTTTGTTCTCATACAGCTTTTTAAGCAGAATATATTCCTTCGCGGTGAGCGGAACTTCTTTTCCGTTTTTATTGACCGACGCGGTTTCAAAATCTATTGTATTGCCAGATAAATTAAATCTTTTTTTCGTCTCCGCAATTCCGTAAACACGCTTTAAAACCGCGCCCACTCTTAAAATAAGTTCATCCGCGAGAAACGGCTTTACAATATAATCATCCGCGCCCAATCCCAATCCTTTAATTCTATCGCCGCCCTCGCCGCGCGCCGTAAGGAAAATTACCGGAGCCGTTGAGATTTTCCGCAAACGCTCGAAGAGTGAAAATCCGTCGCCGTCAGGCAAATTCACGTCAAGCAGATACAGTGAGATCAACCGGTTTTGAGCAATTTCGACCGCCGATTTGCAGTCGGGAGCGGTGTAGATATTATAAAATCCGTTTTTATATAAAATATCAGATAACATATTAAGCAGCTCTTTTTCATCGTCAACAATAAGAATTTTCTTATTTTTCAATTCATTCATATTAATCACCGCATTAATTGTACCATATAGAATACATTTTTTAAACCGATTTCCCAAAATTTAAGGTTGGCGTAAGGTTGAGTTAAGCTCGGCGACAGGTCGGTATGTTACAATGCCTGTATTCTAAATGAAAGGTGTGTTTAATATGCAGGAAATTGTAAAAACCAACGGGCTGACCAAACGATACAAAAATACGCTCTCGGTCAGCAATCTCAATATGAGCGTAAACGAGGGACGCATATACGGCTTTTTAGGACCAAACGGCGCAGGAAAGACAACGACGCTTAAAATGCTGCTCAGTCTTGTGCGTCCTACCGCCGGTGAAATTGATATTATGGGGAAGCGGCTTAATTCTAAGACAAGAACAGAGCTTTTGCGTGATATAGGCTCACTCGTTGAGTCGCCGTCATATTACGGTCACCTGACAGGCGAGGAAAATCTCAGAATTTTGCAAACACTGCTTGACGTTCCTAAGCAAAATATAGATAAGGTGCTTGAGATAGTTCGGCTTGACCGACAGCGCAGCAAAAAGGTGTCCGCATATTCTCTCGGAATGAAACAAAGGCTTGGGCTTGCCGAAGCGTTATTGTCGTTTCCAAAGCTGCTCATTCTCGACGAACCCACAAACGGTCTTGACCCGTCCGGCATCCAGGAAATGCGTGAGCTTATAAAATTTCTGCCGAAGCAATACGGCATGACGGTCATCGTGTCCAGCCACCTGCTTTCGGAAATCGATCAGATGGCTGAAGATGTGGGTATTATCGCAAACGGAAAAATGATGTATCAGGGCGCGCTTGACCGCCTGCATGAGATCGACACAAATAAGAGCCTTGAGGAAATATTTCTTGACCTTACGGGAAAGGAGATGAGCTTATGATAAAGCTGCTTAAATGCGAATATATGAAAACGCGCCGTCGCCATGTGTTCGTCACTGCGCTTATAATCACGGCGGTGATGCTTGTGTGGATTTTTCCGAGGAACCACAGCGCCGATCTGCTGCGGCTCGGTTGGATGGCAAATTTATATGAGCTTCCGCTGATAAACGCAATTTTTATGCCGTTGCTTTCGATTATCGTATCATCACGGCTATGTGATATCGAACATAAAGGCATTATGCTCAAACAGCTTGCGGTAACGACAGAACGTGGGAAGATATACGATGCAAAGCTGATTTACGGACTTGCAATTATGCTGTTCTGCACGGTATTAAGCTGGGCTGCGACAATCGCGTTCGGCTACTATAAGGGGTTTAGCGGCGATGTGCCGATAAAGCTGTATTTATTATATCTGTTGTTTACAGCTGTACCGACTCTTGCGGTGTACATTTTTCAGCACACATTGTCGCTATGCTTTAAAAATCAGACTGTTACATTTTTTGCCGGCGTTATCGGCACATTTTCAGGGGTGTTTTCCTTGTTTCTGCCGCAATTTCCGTGGCTGCGCAAATCGCTTATCTGGGGTTATTACGGCGCACTGCAATTTGTCGGACTGTTCGACTGGACGACGGAAGATCGATACAAACTTGCGCACTTTGACGTAATGGGAACAGACTGGACGTCATTTGCGATAATTGCCGCCGCGTGCGTTATTATGTATATACTCGGCAGAATGTGGTTTAAGAGAAAGGAGCTGTGATTTATGTTAGTGAAATTACTGAAGGCGGAGAGAATGAAGCTTAAACGTTCTCCCGTATGGCTTGCGTTTTTGCTCATGCCGATCATTCCGGCGGTTTTGGGAACGGCGAATTATGTTTATAACCAGGGAGTGCTGACAAAGGCATGGATAAGCCTATGGACGCAGCACACACTGTTTACCGACTTTTTCTTTTTGCCGATACTGCTCGGCATTTACTGCGCGTATATTATGAGGATTGAATATATGAACAATAACCTCAACAAAGTGTTTACAATGCCCGCGGGCAGGAGCATGATTTTTCTCTCAAAGCTCATTATGGCGGCGGTGATGCTTGTGCTGAGTGAAATATGGATATGCGCTCTGTTCGTGATTTCGGGGTATGCAGTGGGACTTACAGATCCTCCGTGGCTTACGATAACGCAGTGGTGCGCGTTCGGAACACTCGGAGGAATGGTTATGGTTTCTATGCAGCTCCTGATTTCCATGAACATAAAAAGCTTTGCGCTGCCGATAGGAATATCGTTCGCGGGCGGTCTGTCCGGACTTGTATTTCTGGCAAAGGATTTGGGACATATATGGCCTTACTCTCTTATGTCTTACGGCATGAACGCGAATGCTCCGCAGGAACTTACCCAAAGCGGATACGCGCAGTTCATCATAGTATGCATCGTATACATCGCATTGTTCACAACTATTGGAGCGGTCATAGCGGCGAAAAGAGATATATGAAACTATTCTAAGCGTTTTACGACAATGTATTATTTTAAAAGACACACCGCTTTCACAGAGATGTGTCTTTTTGCTTTTTTACTTATTTTACTTGACAAAACAAAATTATTAAAATATAATGTTATCAGACATATTAAATAATTAGTTGCTTATTAATATATTTGCATTAATTGTCGAATAATATGCAAAAGGTGAGATTATGTATATTTTTATTGCGATTATTATATTGATCATATTCGCGCCGATATGTGCGTCAGTATATTTGTTCGTAAAAACCGTTCTTCGCAGCGATGATGCTTCCGCTGCAACCAAAATGTCGGGCGGCTCTTGGGATAAACACAGGCTTTTGATTGACGAGAGCCGCAAGTGGCTTGACGAGGCAAAGTGCGAAAGGCTCACCATAGAGAGTTTTGACGGCTTACGGCTTGCCGGTTACTTTTATCCGGCAAGCGAACCGAACGGATGTCTTGTTCTGGCATTTAACGGATACCGCTCGAATTCGCGCGCTCAGTACAGCCATATTACCCGCTTTTTAAACGGCTTAGGCTATGACGTTGTATTGGCAGATGACCGCGCACACGGTCAAAGCGAGGGCAGATATGTTGGATTTGGCGTTTTGGACAGATATGACTGCCTGAAATGGGTCGAAAATCTTGACAAAAAATTTACGGGAAGCAGAAAAATATTTCTGTACGGCGTGTCAATGGGCGCCGCGACGGTGCTTATGGCGAGCAATTTAAATCTTCCGAAATCGGTAAAGGGAATTATATCGGATTGCGGATTTACTTCGGCACATGATGTGTTTAAGCACGTTTTAAACTCGTGGTATCACCTGCCGGCGTTTCCGATACTTAATATCACAAACTTGCTCTGCCGAATTTTTGCCGGTTACGACAACAAAAGTTCAAGTTCGGTCGCCTCTGTCGCCGAGTCGAGACTGCCGCTTCTTGTAATACACGGCAAAAATGACACTTTTGTGCCGTCATATATGGCGCCAATGATTTACAAAGCTTCAAATTCAGTTTATAAAAAACTTTTGACGGTCAATAATGCCTGCCATGCCGAGAGTTATTACATCGACATGGAAAACTATAAGAAAACAATGATCGATTTTATAAACCATACTAAAAATCTGTAGAAAGACAAGGTGATCTTATGTCGGAAAAAATTACCTATCCGTTGACCCCCGCTCAGCGTATGCATTTTTACACGCAGATGCAATGCTCAAATAATCCGGAGGTCCTCAACATCGCCACATCCGTATTGTTAAACGGCGATATGGATTTCGAGACGCTTCGTAACAGTTTCTTTATGACTTATGACAGGTACGAGGCGGCTCACATCAGGTTCAGCAAGGACAAAAGCGGAGATATATTCCAGTATATTTCAAACGAACCTATGAATGAGCCTGAATTTCTGGATTTTAAACTTTGGGGGAAAACTCAGGAAGATGCCGAAGCGGAGCTTAAGCGATTGGCAGCCGTTCCGTTTGAGCGGTTTGATACACAAATGTTCAGAGTGTACTTTCTTAAAATGCCTAACGGCTACACCGGAGTATTCTTTGTCGTTGACCATATGGTATGTGATTCATCATCGATAATTGTGTTCTTGGGCGATGTTATAGAAATCTACTGCAACAAGCTTTACGATACCCCGTTCCCGAAAGAATTACGCTCGTATACCCAGGCGCTTAAAAAGGATCTTAAGTACACGGGAAGCAAAGCCGAGGAACTGGACAGGATATTCTGGGAGGAAACAGTGCTTAAGGACGAGCCATTGTTTACAGATATACTCGGACCTGCCAGACTTGACCAAACCCGCAAAGAGACCGGAAATCCCTATAAGCGCAGCGCCAAGGTCACATCTCCGTCGGTCCAGGCTGATATATGCACATTCTCGCTTGAGGAAGAGCCGTCCAATCGTCTTATTGATTACTGTAAACAAAAAAATGTGCCGATGGTTTGTCTGCTCTTATCCGGACTCCGCACATACCTTTCAAAGTTTAACCGATACGCCGAGGATATAAGCGTAAAAACAACGGTTTCACGCAGGGGAACGATACTTGAGCGCAAGAGCGGCGGAACGAGAATTCACTTCTTCCCCTTCCGTATGCAGTTCAGCAACAGTATGAAGTACATTGACTCGATCCGCAAAATTCAGGAGATGCAGAATAAAATTTTCCGCCACGCCAACTATGATCCGATAAAGCTTAATGTTGAGATCGCGAAACGTTTCGGCAATCAGCCGGGTGAGAGCTACGATTCGGTCTCGCTCACATACCAGCCGATGTCTATGCGCGAGAGCAACGATATGCTTAAAGATATAGACTATGAGGCGCGCTGGATATCAAACGGCGTTGCGGCGCAGCCATACTATCTTACCGTTATGCATAATCCCGAAACACACGGTCTTGACTTCTTTTGGGAATATCAAAAGGGTGCAGCCACGCCTGATCAGCTTGAATACATCTATTATTATCTTTGCAAAATTCTATTTGAGGTAATTGAGGATGATGAGCGGACTATCAATGAGATAATTGAAACAGTATAAATTTAGTATAATTTAAAGAAAGGAACAAGAATTATGTTTGATGAAATCAAAAAAATACTTTGCGAATACAGTGAGACCGACCCGGAAGAGATCACCGAAAACTCACGTTTTATTGACGACCTTGGCATGAACTCTTACAATATTATGTGCGCCGTGGGCGACCTGGAGGACACATTTGACATAGAGGTAAACGAGAGCGACGTCGCGAATATGCGGACAGTGGGTGATGTCGTTGAATACATCAAGTCAAAGCAGAACTGAGGGAGGCTGCCATGGACGGTATTAATTCTATAAGGGATATAGTATTTACATCCGCTCTCAAATACGGAGATGCTCCGTATTTACGATATAAGAACGGAAAGGAAATAACAGATAAGTCATTCAATCAAACCAAAGCGGACAGTGAGGCGTTCGGAAAAGCGCTGAATGAGTATTTTGGAGAAGATCCGGTCCATGTCGCTGTTATCGGACCCACAAGCTATGAATGGATAATAACTTTTTTAGGAACAACGATCAGCGGAAATGTCATTGTTCCGCTTGACAAGGAGTCCGAAAGCATCGACGATATGATGCAAAGAGCCGACGTTTCAGTCTTGGTTTATGATGATAATTATAAAGATAAGGCTCTTGAGGCAGCTGCGAAATGCCCGCAAATCCGGCTCAAGCTGAACATGAAGGGCGAACTTTGGGATTTCATGCAGCCGTATGCGGGTCAAAGCGTTGACAACGAAATTGACTGTGACAGTATGTGCGCGATTTTGTTCACATCCGGAACGACCGGCAAAAGCAAGGGCGTTATGCTGTCTCATCGGAACATAGCCGATAATGTTACCTGTATGGACGCCGGTGAAAATCCGGGTGACAGAATACTGTCCGTACTGCCTATACACCACGCGTTTTGTTTCACCTGCGATATATTGCTTAGCTTGAACGGCGGAATTTGTGTGTGCGTCAATGACTCTATTATGAGAGTCGCACGCAATATGCTTCTGTTTAAACCGCATATCATACTTGCCGTGCCGATGATTTTCGCATCAATGCTCAAAAGCATACAAGCAGCCGCGGCTCAAAAGCCCGAAGTCCCGAAAGCGGATATAGCAAAAGCCGCATTCGGCGGCTCCCTCAAAAGGCTGTACAGCGGCGGAGCGTATTTAAACCCCAAAATCATCAGCGGTTTTGAGGAGTTTGGCATACAGGTCCTTCAGGGCTACGGAATGAGTGAATGTTCACCAAGAATCAGCTTTAATTCAATATTTGAGTCAAAGCCGAACTCACTGGGCAAGGTAGTGAATAACTGTGAAGCAAGGATAAAAGACGGTGAGATCCAAGTGAGAGGCACAAGCGTAATGCTCGGCTACTATAAGGATGAGGAACGCACGCGTGAAGCCTTTACCGAGGACGGCTGGCTCCGCACCGGAGATCTCGGCAGATTGGATCAAGACAACTTCCTGTTTATGACCGGAAGGGCAAAAAATCTGATAATCCTGTCAAACGGCGAGAATGTCTCCGCAGAAGAACTTGAAAATAAATTCGACGGATTTTCTGAAGTGGCTGAAATTGTAGTATACGGCAGGGATGATATAATTTGCGCGGAAATATACTTAGATCCGGATATCGACCAAATTGAGGCAAAATCGAAGACAGATGCCAAAATAGCGGAAATCAACTCCCGAATACCGATGTATAAGCGCATTAATTTTGTCATTTACCGAGACGAACCTTTTACGAAAACGTCATCGCATAAGATAATAAGACCAAGATATAATTAAATAATAAAATCTTCCGGTTAGCCGATCGGAAGATTTTATTTAGTTGCGGTATCAATAAGGACATATTTTATAATTATATATAGATACAATTGATTAGTCTTTTATTTTACTCGCGGCTCTGCGGAAAAAGATGTGTAGGTAATAAACGACAGACATCGACATGGCGAAAATCATGGGTTTAAACTTAGGTTAATGTGCCAATAATCATATATTGGCTTTTGCCGTAAGGCAGGGTACGGCTCTGCTGAAGAGCAACCGGAGCGGTCTTGCGGATTTTACACTG
>CANQKP010000019.1 GCA_947624495.1 uncultured Monoglobus sp.
GAACACAAAACAACTGAAAGCCACTACAGCAAGAAATAATTGCCTCCCATTCCGTAAACGGAATGGGAGGCAAAGCAGCAACGTATTGATTAGTGAACAGGATTCAGGAAGACTGTGATTGCGACATATTCGCAGCGCTACGCAATATATCTTCACTTACACCCATATTTCTTAGATTTGCTATCATTGCATCTATGCCGCGCATTTCGCCTTCTTTTATGCCTTCTTTTATGCCTTCTTTTATGCCTTCCGCATGGGCTTGCTTACAGGCTTCGCGTACTACTGCTTTTTGGATCTGTTCATCGTCATACAGTGAAAACATTATATCATGCACCTCGCTTTCGTGCTGTGACAGGTATTCCTTTAATATATTCCTGTCCTTACATATTCTTATCGTTTCGTCTATCGCCTTTTTTGTCCTGCCGTATTTCTTTACCTGCTCGTTTAATATATGCGTGAACATAACATACTGGTTTATTATGTCTCCCTCACGGCTGTCGGTAATTACTTTTACTCTAACGTCCAAAGCAGTTGTTTCTCCGTCAAAATATTCATCGCTGAGTGTTATCTCTTTCTCCAAACAGGTTTGTAAACACGCTGTCTTTGACGTTTCGCTTAACGATCTTTTTATTGTCCAAGGGTATCACTTCCTATATGCTTATTATACCGCAAATTTATATATTAGTCAATATTTATTTGGTTATGCCTACTTCACTCCGTCAGCGGCAGCGGGGTTAAAATGCCAACTGTTACATATATTTAATTTGAAAATTTTGTAATAATATGATATTATATTTT
The DNA here is from genome assembly GCA_947624495.1 of uncultured Monoglobus sp. Taxonomy (GTDB): domain Bacteria; phylum Bacillota; class Clostridia; order Monoglobales; family Monoglobaceae; genus Monoglobus. The sequence continues at coordinate 799 of CANQKP010000019.1, forward strand.
TAGGTGCTTAACAAATCTAATATTCGGCAATGTAGAGCGGTACAGCCTTCCTTATACATATAGGTGAATGCTTATGAGGTATTGCTTATGAAATTTGTATTCCGGACATTATCCATAATGTTTTTAATACTAATTCTGTTCGCAATTTTTCCGAACAAAGTAATATAACCGCCTCATATTCTTAGCCTGAGACGGTCATATAAAACACTATTTTGGGCTATACCGCATTTGCGGTGCCATTTATTAAGTTAATTATAGCATCTGATCCCCCTTTTGTCAAGGGGATTTTTATGATTTTACGGTGAAAACACTAACCCCCACTCCATCAGCGTTTGCCGTCGTGTGCGCGGACATGGTAACGAATAAGACTTCTGCGAAAGGCTTTTGCAATTAATTAATGCCGAACCCAATTGCGCGCGCCGGACCCGCGCGCCGTCGATTTCCCCCTCGGGGAAAACCGATTGGGGCTTGCAGCCCCAAGCCCCGTTTCTTCGTGGTTTTTGCAGCAGAAAGTGCTCCCGCAAAGGTGCGAAGCGCCTTTGCGGGAAAGAGGAACAACAGCCGATAAGGGCGAAGCTTCCGGAGGCTGCGAGGAAGCAAGCAGAAAGGCAGGTTGCGACGAACTGAGGGGGTAAAATAACTAAATACTACTCCTTCCACCGCTATCGCGGTCCCAACATAGCAATTAGTAATTAGTAATTAGTAACTAGCGACTGCGCGGAACAAAAGAGTGCGTAAATGTAACCCTATCCCCGCGCTTGTTGGAAAAATAAAAGACTCCCCTTCATCTATGAGGGGGAGCTGTCACCGAAGGTGACTGAGGGGTGAAATTACTAAATACTACCCCTTCCACCACTTCGTGGTCCCCCTCCCCCTCCGTAAACGGAAGGGGAGGCAGCTTTTGAAAATCGCATAATAAAAGGAACCCCGAAGGGTTCCTCTTATTATCATTGTGAATTACTCAGCAGCAACAGTAAAGCTCAACTGTAATAATTTCGCGTCTGTGCCATGTGCATAGAACATATACTCATGACCAGCAGTTAATTTGATAGGAGCATCTCCGGCATTGGCAACGCCCTTTTCTTGAGGTACAATGTCTTGAATTTGGATATCATCAGTGTTATCCCAAATTCTAATATGCTTACCACTGTTGATACCTATAGCAAAGTTAAAGTCAACGTCAACGCTGGGTTTAATAACAATGTTTGTTCCATTATCATGCTTGTTTGCTGTCATAAGGTCATCCTGATGTCCTTTTATTTCACCAGAACCACGGAATGTAATAGCATACGGATACGTATCTGTCTTGAAATTGCTATCTGTATTTTGAACCGCAGTTGTCGCATTTGTACTATACACTGAAACAAATCCGGGTTTCTCAACAATTGAACCTCCAGCTTCAAAACTGTCCTCTGCAGCAAAACTTATCGTTACAGGAGTAAGATCAGGTGTTGCAGTGGGCTCTGCTGTTTTTTCAGGTTCAGGTGTTGCTGTTGCAGGTGCTTCTGTTGCAGGAGCCTCTGTTGCGGGTGCTTCTGTTGCAGGAGCCTCTGTTGCAGGTGCTTCTGTTGCAGGAGCCTCTGTTGCAGGTGCCTCCGTTGCAGGAGCTTCCGTTTCAACAGGTTCAGACTCAAGTTTTACCAAGGCTACAGCAGAAATATTTCTGCTGTTTGCAGCTTTAGAAACAACGTTAAATGTATGCGGACCAGCTTCAATTGTTCCGAGAGGATACTCAGTCACGGCAAGTGCAGTATTGTTAGCTGCGTCGCTGCGTTCAGCAGCTCTACCGGGCTGATCGCTTACCGGATCAACAGACGCTCCGCCGTCCACATTGGCTGTAAAATATCTGCCATTATACTCTCTGCTTAATACGAGCAGCTTGTATTCACCTGCATCAAGGTCTTCTACAGTTAATGAAACAGTAGCGCTTTCTGCATTCATGCTGATCCATTTTGCTGTGTACTTTTTAGCAGGTGAATTCGGTGTTTCGGGATCACCGAATAACGATTTTATTTCCTCAGTTGCCTTGTCTGTCCATGTATAGGTAACATCAGCAGCCGCATCATCATCGCTTACACCTTGTGTTGTGGTAAGCTCGTCAGCAGCAAGTACTACAGGCACTGCCGACTCAACAGGCTTTTCCGTTGCAGGAGCCTCTGTTGCGGGTGCCTCTGACTCAACAGGCTTTTCCGTTGCAGGTGCTTCTGACTCAACAGGCTTTTCTGACTCAACAGGTCCGGGTACATCGTCTTCATATGTTATCGTTACATCAACGTCCTTAGCGGGCATTGTGAAGGTGTTATCCTCGGTTATTGTAAGAACTTCTCCATCCGCTGTAACAGCTTTGGTTTCCTTAACGGTCTTGCCAACTACGGGTGTGATCTTAATAGTATCGCCCTCTTTTGCCTGAATTGTCTTTGTAGGCTTTACAGGCTCCTCGGTAGGCTCAACAGGAGTTGTTGTCTCTGTGGGTTCAGTTGTCTCAACAGGAGTCTCGCCACCGGAAGTGAATGATACATTTTTAAGCCAAACACCGTTTGTGCCTTTGGTCTTGCCATCAACACCGCCGATCTGGATAGTATCACCGGCATCAAGAGTGTAGGAATAATCCTTCTCAAGTACGGTAACATCACCGCTTACACTTACATACGTCTCAAGGTTAGAGCCGTCCTTTGTCTTAATAAGAACATTTCTGAGTCCGCTCGAGGAATCGCCTTTTGTCTTGTAAGCATCGCCTGATGATTTAACCGTGAATTTGAACGTTCCGGCTTCCGTGGCAGTATACTTAACATACATTGAGGAAGTGGCGCTCAAATTGAGAATAGAACTGCCGTCTTGATCTGTAGTCGTCTTTATAGTCTTACCAGCTGCACCGTTGATTGTAAGACCGTCAACCAGTGTTTCTGTTGTAATTTCTTTTCCGTCACCGGCATATTCCGCCCAATCACCTGTGTTGAAATCCCAAACCTTGTCGCTCTCGCCGGCTGCAATTGCCTCAGCAGCAATACCTGCTTCAAAGTTGCAAGCGATAAATCTGGAGTCGCCTGATCCGCCAATTGTTACAACATACTTACCGGGCTGAAGTTCAGCAGTAAGCAGTGCAACCTTCGGATTGTCAACACTTGAATTATCTACTTTGGCTACCGCTTCGTTTGAATCTGCGGGATAAATGCCAACAGTTCTCGGAGTTTCAGCATTACCTGCTTTACCCATTGAGACAGCCGCATTGAATGTTCCGGCTTTCTTTACATCAAGATTGATGAGAGTATATCCTGCACGGTTTGAGGGAACTTTCCAAGCACCGTCAGCAAATTCACCGGCAATCTTAATTCCGAATACCGAAGAAGCGCCGTTAGCACCTTTGACGAAAGTCAACCCATTAATTGTGAACTCTTCATCAGCAACACTCTTATCCTTGCCGTTTTCGGCAGCTATTGATGTTACTGTGTCACTTGTAACAGTGTTACCAAGAGTAACGTCTATATCCTCGCCCTGAATAAGCGAAGAATTAATTTCGTAGCTTGTTTTTGCAGCATCTGCAGTCCACGCATTGCCTTCCTGAACCGGCGGAGCATCTGTCGGCTCTGCAGGAGCTTCTGTCGGCTCTGCGGGAGCCTCAGTTACCTCAGGCTCGGTTGTTGCAGCGACTTCAATTTCGCCTTCGCCATAGAGGTTTACATTAAATGTATCCTTAACAGGCTCAGTTGAAGGCTCGGTCGAAGGAGCTGTTGAAGGCTCAGTCGAAGGAGCTGTTGAAGGCTCTGTCGAGGGAGCTGTTGAAGGCTCGGTTGAAGGAGCTGTTGAAGGCTCTGCCGAGGGAGCTGTTGAAGGCTCGGTTGAAGGAGCTGTTGAAGGCTCTGCCGAAGGTGCAGCTGTCTCAACAGCAGCATCCTGATACTTAGCGTCAACAGCTGTGTCATGACCGGGCATTGTGAAGGTGTCGCCTTCAATAGCAGCGCCGTCAACTGTGATAACAGCTACCTGACCCTCAACTTCGGGTGTGCCGACGAACTTGATCGTCGCGCCCTCTGTGAACATATACTCGTTGTCCTTAAGAGGCTCGTCTGTAGGTTCTACAGGAGCAGCTGTCTCTTCGGGAGCTGCTGTTTCAACAGGAGCAACTGTCTCTTCGGGAGCTGCTGTCTCTTCGGGAGCTGCTGTCTCTACGGGAGTATCACTGCCGCCCGCAGGTGTGAAGTCAGCGCCGATTACATACCAAGCAGCACCGGAAACATATGCATAATATGTCTTGCCTGCTACGAGGTCGCCCTCTGCAACGATGTATTTCTCAGCTGCTGTATCACTGTTTTCAATATAATCAAGCAAATGCTCGTCAGACGTGCCTTCGCTGTCGTTTAAGTAGAACTTTCTTACTGTTGATGTTTCGCTTGTACCCATTTTGGGTATTCTTGCATATATCTTTACATGACCGTCTACAGCGGGAACCAGTTTAATTGACTGACCTGTAGCACCGTTATCTTTTGAAGAAGCGTTGCTTACGTCGCTGCCCTTTGTATACCAGCCGACCGCCTCAGGACCGTCAACAACATCGCCGTTTGCGTTATAGAACACATAATCACCGGGGAATACTCTGTCAGAACCGTCCTTCTCTTTAGCAGCTGTAAGAGCGCTTACATTAGTTATAGAGATCGTTGCAGCGTCTGATGACAGCTCTGTGCCAGCCGCCAGGTCAGAACCTGTTGCTCTCCATGTAACATCACCGTCAGCAGCTGCAGCAGCGGAAACTTCTTCGAGTTTGCCGGTACCGCCTGTTACCGTAAGAGTAGCCTTGTACTTCTTGGGTTCGGGTGTTACTATACCGCCGATAACCTTATATGTTACCGTTACCTTAACGTCCTCTGCGGGCATTACGAATGTGTTGTCTGTAACAGTTACGTTTGTGCCGTTCATTGTTACAACAGTCATCACATCAACCTCTCTGCCGGAGGGAGCCTCAATACCTACGGTTGTGCCTGCCTTGAACTGGAAGTCCTCATCGCAGTCATCCGTGGGTGCGGGTGTAGCTGTCGCTTCGGGTGCAGGTGTCGCTGTCGCTTCGGGAGCAGGAGTTGCAGTTGCCTCAACCACGGGTGTTGCCGTAGCTTCAGGAGCGGGTGTTGCAGTCTCCTCAACCACAGGTGTCGCTGTCGCTTCGGGAGCATCCGTGGGAGTTGTAACCTCACCGCCGGGTGTAAATACAAGATTAATGAACGTTCCGTTTGAACCTGAAACGAAGATGTAGTAATCTACGTCCGGCTCAGCCGCGAATTCATAATTAAGCGGTGAAATCTTAGCACTGGTATCGTTCGCCTGTGTATACACAACCTTGCCTGTGCCGTCAGCACCGAATGCTGTTACAAAGAACGACTTGCCTGTGCCGAGTTCCTTCATTGTTCCGGAAATCGTACCTGCCTGTGTAACGTTTACTTTGATCGCGTCGCCATATTCGGGAGGAACGGGCGCATCGGGATCATTGATCTTGCCATTGGCTGACGTGGGGTTATTCTTAACGATAAGACCGCCGTCAAGCGCCCAGCTCTGAGCAACGCCTTCCTTGTTGCTGCCCGCAGGCAGAGGATCTACCGTGAGAATATCCTTAACAGTTTCAGCTGAGGGATCACTCGCATTATCCGGAGCCGTGGGTATCCATCTGATTGTGGGATCCTAGGTCGGGGTCGGTCTGGGTGTCGCGTTGGGATCGCTCTTCTCAACAACAAACTTGCTGTAGCATATCGCCAGTCCGGTCGACCATACGAATACAACATCGCCTTCCTTTGCTGAAACAGGGTTTCCTGCATAGTTGTTGTTCTCGCCTGCGGACGAGTAAACCATTCCAATCTCCTGATCCTGCGCGTCTACATCATAAAACGGACCATACTCTGCACCCTGCTCAGAATTGATCTGCTTAAGGTTTGCAGCTAATTTATCCTTGCTTATAACGCGAGCGTATACCGGACCGTCAGATTGTTTATTACCTCTGTTCCAATAAGCTACAAGATCGCCGTCATAAGGCATTACGATCGCAAATGCGCCTTCTATTTCCGTCTCAAAACCTGAATCGGGTTTAGACATAGTTCCTGTGGCTTTGATGAATATTCTGCCTCTTACGGTTGTGTCACCTCGGTTGCCGCTGAACTTATCGCTTTTGCCGCTCACACTCGGATAATATGCAAAGTGTCCGCCGGCAGATACTATTGCGCCGTTTTCACGGTCTGTAATACCGGGCTCTTTGAGCTTTGGTCTGTCAGCAGCAAATGTCTGACCTTCAGGCAGAAGAGTTGTATCACCTTCATACAGGTAACCGTCGGGATAACTAGAGTCGCCTATGCCGTATACGGTTTTGCCGTCCTCTTCCCAAGTGGTGAGGAAATGCTCATCACCCGTTTCTGTTACATTAAAGAGACCGTTATCATCAAATGCAGCAGCCTGCGCAGCAGCGCCGGGTGTGAACTTGATACCGTAAATACCGATGTTATTATCAGCGCCAATATATACAATTGAGCCTGCAACAACCTGAACCTTCATTGTAGCCGGTGTTCCTGCCTGAGTAGGACCCATTGTCTGCTTATCGTTCTGCTGAACAATTGCGTTTCTGTCGTCACCGGATGATGAACCATGAATGAAGTAAACCATTACCTCACCGTCAACAGCAGGTGTGAATGAGAATACCTTATCAAGCTTGCCATCTGTGAATGTGGACTTGCCGCCCAGCTTAATTCTGTTTACGAAGTTAACGCCATCAACTTCCTTACCGCTTGCATATGCGCCTTTATCGTCTACTGTTACATATGTAAGAGTTCCGTCAAAGGTGTGAGTTCCCGGCTCGATCTTTGAGCTTTTATCTTCGCCAAAAGTCCAAAATGTCTCTGTCGAAACTTCATTGCCTGTTGAAGGAGCTTCTGTTGCTGTCGAAGGAGCTTCTGTTGCTGTCGAAGGAGCTTCTGTTGCTGTTGAAGGAGCTTCTGTTGCTGTCGAAGGAGCCTCTGTAGCCTTTGCAGGCTCATCCGTTACTTCGGGAGCAGCAGCCTTTTCTACCAGCTTTCCGCCTTCCTTATTATTATACAGGTGTGCCGTATAAGTCTTGGAAGTATCGGGTGTAGCAGTGGGCTCTTCGGGTCCGGGAGTTGTATCCGGTCCGGGAGTTGTGTCAGGTCCTGCTGTAACAGTTCCCTCAGGTGTAGCTGTGGGAGCAGGTGAAGGTGTTACCTTAGAGTTGCTTACCGTGATCTCAAGCGTGTAGGTCTTGCCTGAGTCATCAGTGATCTCGATGGTGTACTTACCGTCGGGAAGACTCTTGAGGAAGTTATCCGAGAATGTGATAGAACCGTTGTTGAAGGTATAATCTTCGGCAGTAAGCTCATTGCCGCCAACGATCTGAGCCTTTTTAACGTCCTTTACATCCTTGCCGAGTTCAACTGTAACATCGCCGCCCTTGTCAGCGTCATAAGTCTTATCGGGAAGCTTTGCGGGTGTTGCCGTAGCGTTCGGATTTTGTGTAGGAGCAGGGGTAGCAGTTACTCTGGGTCTGTTGCCGCCGCTGGGATAACCGCCGCTGCTACCGCCGCTGTTACCGCCCCAAGTGGGACCGTAGTAGCCGCCGTAAAGCAGACTGCTGTCATCGGTAGAACCGGTGTTAGCGCCTGTAACGTTAGCGGAGGTTGAGAGGTTCTTTACGAAACCGAGCTGTGAACCGGTGAGGTCTACAGAACCGCTAACCTGCGGAGAAATAACCGCGCCGCTTGCAACGATACCGTTCAACGTAACGCCGCCGGTCTTGATCATAACGAGACCGCCGACATACTGAGGACCGTATGTACCGGGAGCAGTAATGTAAAGCTTGATCATGTTGTCAAGGATCTTTACGAACTCGGCTCTTGAGATGCAATCCTGAGGTCTGATCGTGCCGTCCTCATAACCGTTTACATAACCGGCAGCTGTCATTGCGCCGATATAGCCTGTTGCATAATCAGAAACCGAACCGTAGTCGGAATACTGAGTAATGCCCGCCTGTGTGTTCACGGGTGTGAGACCGTATGCACGCGAAAGCATTGTCATTGCTTCCTCACGGGTCATGTATGCGTCCGGCGTCATTGTGCCGTCGCCGTTACCCGTAAGAGTGCCGGCAGCAACAAGCTTCAGCACCGCATCGGCATACCATGCCGCGGGGTCAACGTCTACAAACGAATTACCGGCTGTTGTAACATAACCGATAACGTTCTGTGTAACCTGCGCAACTTCTGCGCGGGTGATAGCGTCGTCCGGTCTGAAATAACCGTTTCCGTCGCCCTGGATTACGCCATAGTTTGTCCAAGTGTCGATATACGACTCTGCCCAGTGACCGGCTGTGTCGCCGAAGTTTGCCGCTGAGACAACAGGTATACCAACAGTGGTCAGAACCATAGCGATGGCAAGAATTGTTGCCAAGGTTCTTTTTAAGTTTCTCATATGGAAACCCTCCTTAAAGATTTTTGAGGCAATGCCTCTATTTAATTTATTTTTTTCTTTTTCCTTTTTCATAAAAATCCAGTCGCCATAACCCAATCACCGCCGCGCAACGTGCGCGGCATAACACCAAACAAGCCGCGGCGACGCAAACGCCGCACATCGGATCACAGCACATTAAGCACAATTCCTTGTGTTTGGAATATCGACAAATCACAACATATATGTAATTTGGTTCACAAAAGGGCATAATAATCCAATTTGCTATTTATTATAATAACACATAATCTCAAAAAATGCAATAGTTTTGTAACAAAAAAATATAAAATTTTAAAGATAGTCAACAATTCCGGATTTAACGCGGGAAAACAAAATTTTTGCCAAAACAGCAGTAAAAAGCGTGACGGACCAGAAGCATACGCCGCCCCATACACCGCCTGCCGACGCCGTACCGCTCATCACGCCGCGAAAACCCTCGGTTATATACGAAACAGGGTCAAGCGCTATCACCGCAAGCGGATGCGAGAAGCCGGAAAGGTCCCAGAAAATCGGGGTTATCCAGAAGCCTATCTGAACAAAGACGGCGAGTATGCCGCGGATGTCGCGGAAAAAGACCGTAACGATTGAAAGCAAGCTGCCCAGCGCGGCAGCAAACGCAAGCTCCGCCGCGATATAGTACAGCAGTCCGACGCAGCGGATGCCGAGCGGAATTCCGAGAACGAGCATCAGTGCGAGGAATATTCCGTGAACCGGCAGGCAGGCGAGTATTCGCGCGGCGGGAAGCAGACGAACATCGAGTCCGGACTTGCGGAGCAAATATGAATAATCGACCAGGGACGACGCGGCAGACGACAGCGCGTCGGTCACAAAAAGATACGGAACGAGCGCGGAAACCAGCCAAAGGACATACGGAACACCGCCGCGGGGTCCGGTTTTGAGCACAACGTAAAACACGAACCAATAAAGCATCACGGTGACGAGCGGATACACAAACGCCCAAAGAGCGCCGAGACTGTTCCCGGCGTACCTTGAGCGGAAATCGTTTTTGGATAGTATTATCAGTTTATTAAGCATGGTTTTTAATAATACAGTAATTGATTTGTCACATTTTTTGTTATATTATAGTACATGACAAAGGTAAAGCAGAGCGGTTCGGTCATCCTCTTTCGGAAAGGGGGTGAGGCTTTATGGGACATATATTGAGAATTCTATTTCTCACTTTTTGTTTCTTATGGTTTCTTACCATTAAAGCGATGTAACCGCCCTACTGCCGGGACGGTTACATAATAATTTGTAATTAAACCTCGGCTGAACCGTAATACGGTGCCTTTGTTACTTCAGGGAATCGCTTAGCGGTTTCCTTTTGTACATATATAATATCACAACACAGTTATTTTGTCAATATATTTTTAAGGTATGCCTTAAAATCGTCCTTAAGGTCATCGCGGCGGAGAGCGTACTCAACGGTCGCTTCCAGAAAACCGAGGCGGTCGCCGACGTCATAGCGTCTGCCGACAAAGTCGTATGCGTACATATCCTGCTCGGCGGCAAGAGCCTTGAGCGCGTCGGTGAGCTGGATCTCACCGCCGGCGCCGGGGGTCGTGTTCTCTAATTTCTCAAAAATCTCCGGCGTGATCACGTATCTGCCGAGAACTCCCACATCTGTGGGCGCGTCCTCCGGCTTGGGCTTTTCTATCATATCATGGACCGTATAGAGTCGGTCGCCGATCTTATCGCCGTCAACACAGCCGTATTTGCAGATGTTCTCGTGAGCCACGGTCTGGACGCCCAAAACGGTGCCGCCCTTATCGTTGTATACATCAATCAGCTGCTTTAAGCACGGAGTTCCATCATTATATACAACATCATCGCCCAGCAGGACCGCGAAAGGCTCGTCGCCGACAAAGGACTTCGCGCACAGCACTGCGTGACCCAGTCCCTTTGCGACCTTCTGGCGCACCGACACGATCTCGACCATATCGGCAATGTCCCGTATCTGCTTAAGGTACTCGGTCTTGCCGCCCGCTTCCAGCAGAGCCTCAAGCTCCAAAGTGCGGTCAAAGTGGTCCTCTATCGCCTTTTTGGTGTGGCTGGTTACAAGGCAGATCTGCTCTATGCCGGAGCTTACCGCCTCCTCAACTATGTACTGGATAGTGGGCGTGTCCACTATCGGAAGCATCTCCTTGGGCATCGCCTTTGTCGCCGGAAGAAACCGCGTTCCCCAGCCAGCGACCGGAATTACCGCTTTTCTGACGGGTTTTATTTTATCTGACGTGATTTTTGACATAAATCCTTCTCCTTTCAATCAAGCACCGCTTAACAGCCGCAGCTGCGCATGATATTCTGAATATAAGTTTTACCTGATTATAGCATATCGGAAAGCGAAAATCAAGAGGTTTTTTGCCGAAACCGCATAAGACGGAGGCGGCGCAAAAAAATGACCGCTTCTCAAAAAGCGGTCCAAAAAATTAAAAGGGAGGGAGTTATGTTTAACACTGCAACAATGACTTGTTACGATATATATTATAACCTCGTTTCAGGTTTTTGGATTAAGATTTTGTGAAAAAGTGTTTAACAATTTGTAAACAATAACTGATGAAGCTGTCCTTTTGTAAAATCAGATTTAATAGAACTGTGGTTGATTTGTAACATTATTTATTTTAATATAGTTATGTACATAACTTATGTGCCACAGAAGAGGATTGACTGCGGTTATTCCGCCCCATGTACGATAAAAATACGTGTGCAGGGGGGTATGAAATAAAACAGTAATGTCTATTCTTATGGTATGAAACAGTGAAAAGCGTTCCATACCGCTTTGCGTTTTGATCAATCTTGTTCATTTGCTGCACAAATAAATTTTCCCAAAATCCCAATAAGGACTTTTTACGAATTTAACACGGCGAGTAACTAAGTGTTATGCTTGCTAAAAACTAAAAATCATATATTGCTAATTTTCAAAATATAAGAGTTTATATGCGGGTATATCAAGCTCTCTTGCTATTTTGAAAAGAGTATCAAGCGAAATGGCTTTATAAATATTAGGAGCTTCTATTTGCCCAATAAAAGAAACACCGCAGTTTAATTTTTCTGCAAGTTGCTCTTGTGTCATAGATTTTAATTTTCTGTAATATGATATTTTTAAACCTATTTTAATGTAGTCGTCTTTAAAATCTTTATTCATTTTATCACCTAATATAATCTTATACTATTGACAACAAGATATGAATATGATAAAATTAATATAATTATTACCATATAAATAACAATTATATTTTTTAAATTCAAGTAGGAGGAATAAAAAATGAAAAGAATTTTGTGTGTATCAATATCAATGATGATGTTATTATTGTGTTCATGCAATAATACAAATATCCGGCCAAGCAATTCAAACGAAACGATAGAAAAAACGCAATCCGAAACTAAAACAATAAACAGCACTTCAAAAAAGTCAAAAGCCCCATCTGTTATAACAGATTTGTTTGACGGCGGACAAAGATTATGGTTTTATTTAGATGATGAGGAAATAGCGTATGATACTGAAGTTTCAGCTGTATTTGTGACAGAAAACAAAACAGTTACAGATTTTTATTATAATTTGATTGATAGTGGCTATGGAGGTAGTCTGATACTAAATAAGATAAGTGGTGAAGCCCCTAATCCAATGTCAGTCGAGCGGTTTAAGCTGTCCGATTTCGCAGGTCTGTCAGATGATGAAATTTTAAAAAAAATAAAGGGGTCTTATGGTAATGGAGCCTCTGAGTATGCGCTTACATATAAATACTTTGATAGCAACGAAGATTTTACCTTGCCGAAATTAATTGAAAGCTATCCATTTACAATAAAATATAACGGAGATCTTGATGCCAGTGGAAATAGTCTAAAAAATGAGAAACTGTCATTTGCTGACAATTCCGTGGGTGTTGATATAGGAAAGGGCGGGGGTAGATATTACGCTCCGGGTATTAAATTGAAACATTATACTGTGGATTCCGTCATATCCCCTACCGAAATAAAGGATAAAACATATGTAGGATTGAGAAACGAAAAAGATAATCCTCTTGTTACTGTAAATAATTATGTTTCGTTTGATAAAGTAAATTATGACAATCCGAACGGTGCAACAGAATGGTAATTAAAATATTCGCATTTCAAACTTCGTTTTAAATGGATTTGATATAAACTATATGTCCCTTGCTTTTTTATTTTCGCCCTCAAAAAAGTAAGGTTTTTGGCAGCTGTTATAATTTTATTTTTTAGCGTGCTACATATATGAAAACACGGCATACCTCAATTCACGCGATATGTCGTGTTTTTTGTCGCACCATCTCCGGAAGTCTGTCATAAAATTATTTATTTTACTGTCTTATTTCATGCACATCCAGGGGGGTGATTTTATGGATATGAATTATATTTTTGGCATGATTAGCCTTCTGATCATATTAGAAATAATTCGTGAAATAAAAAATAACCGCAAGCGTTAACCCCGTGTTGCGGTTATTTTAATTTACATACGCGGGATGACCTAAGTCAATCCCTTTTGTGTTTTCATTATAGCATTTGTTCCCTCTTTTGTCAAGAGGGAACTTTTTGCTTAAAGCAAACGTTTAATGCTGTATATTTACCTAACTATTTAAGTATAGCGCCGGTAGCGCCGGATGTTACGCTGCGAGCGTAACGGGCGAGGTAGCCGGTCTTTATCTTCGGCTCGTTGGGGACAAAAGTCTTGCGCCGCTCGGCAAGCTCTTCATCCGAAACCTCAAGATTGATTTTGTAGTTTGGTATGTCTATGCTGATGACATCGCCCTCGCGCACCAGACCGATGACTCCGCCTTCCGCCGCTTCGGGCGAAACGTGACCTATAGCCGCGCCGCGGGTCGCGCCGGAAAATCTGCCGTCGGTCAGCAGCGCAACGCTGGCTCCCAAACCGCTGCCAACGATAGCCGCAGTGGGATAAAGCATCTCGCGCATACCGGGTCCGCCTTTCGGTCCCTCATACCTAATGACGATAACATCTCCGGGATTGATCTTTCCGCCGTAAATTGCCTCGACGGCATCCTCCTCGCAGTCAAACACGCGGGCGGGACCCGAATGTTTCATCATTTTTTCATCGACTGCCGAGCGCTTTACCACGCAGCCGTCAACGGCTATGTTGCCCTTGAGGACTGCCAGTCCGCCGGTCGCGCTGTAAGGAGCATCCACGGGTCTTATTACATCGGTGTCCGTGACCTCACAGCCGTCGATGTTTTCGCCCACGGTCGCGCCGGTGACAGTCACGGGAGACTTGTCGATAAGTCCGAGCTTGTCAAGCTCGTGCATGACCGCATACACTCCGCCCGCCTTGTCGAGGTCGAGCATGAAATGATTGCCCGCAGGAGCCAAATGGCAGAGATTGGGCGTTTTTTCGGAAACAACATTGATCGTGTCAAAGGGCAGCTCAATGCCGCACTCGTGAGCGATCGCCGGCAGGTGCAGCGCGCTGTTGGTGCTGCAGCCCAGAGCCATATCCACCGTCAGAGCGTTGACAAACGCTTCTTTTGTCATTATATCGCGGGGCTTTATATCCTTCTCCACAAGCTCCATGATCTGCATACCCGCCTTTTTGCCTAAGCGGAGACGCTCCGAGAACACCGCGGGGATCGAACCGTTGCCCTTGAGTCCCATGCCGAGAGCCTCGGTCAGGCAGTTCATGCTGTTGGCGGTGAACATACCGGAGCATGAACCGCAGGTGGGGCAGCAGTTCTCCTCGCAGGTTTTAAGCTCCTGCTCGGTTATCTCGCCGACACCGACACGGCTTACCGCCTCAATCATTGTCGAGTAGCTTGCCTTGTCGCCGTTCCAGTCGGTTCCGGCAAGCATCGGTCCGCCGCTGACAAAAATCGTCGGAATATTCAGTCTTGCAGCCGCCATAAGCAGTCCCGGCACGTTTTTGTCACAGTTGGGAACCATTACCAGACCGTCAAACGGATGAGCGGTTGCCATCGCCTCGGTAGAGTCGGCGATAAGCTCACGTGTCACAAGGGAATACTTCATGCCGTCATGTCCCATTGCGATACCGTCGCAGACCGCGATTGCGGGGAACACGATCGGAACACCGCCGGCAAGGGCAACGCCCTGCTTTACGGCGTCAACCACCTTATCGATATTCATATGACCGGGAACGATGTCGTTCTTTGAGCTTACGACTCCGATAAGCGGCTTGCCTATCTCCTCCTCGGTCAGACCCAGCGCGTACAGCAGCGAACGCTGCGGAGCCGCGCTCACGCCTTTAGTTATTCTGTCACTTCTCAAATCTGTCACTCTCCTATTTAATCAAATGTTCTCAAATCAGCCAACAATAATTATTGTGGCAACAAAGTATCCCGTCGAATCGGAGCCGGTAGCGCTTATGTTGCTGCCATCGGTTATGTCCTTTATCTTAGCGGTCTTGCCGTCGGAAGTCAGGACGGTCGTGTCGGAATTATAATATATGGTCTCGGTGCCGCCCGTCGCGCTGACAACGGTTATAACCTTAAGAGTCGTATTTATCGTCTGTACCTTTCCGGTTATTGAGTTCTTGCCGTAGCTTCCGCTGGCGTCCGATTCGATGCTTACTATTGTGTTTCCGTCGATCTCAACGCTTGCCGACGCACCCGGCCGCAGGTCGTAGATCGTGCCGTCGGTCTTGTTGACCTTGACCGCCGTGTTTGTTGACATATAGTAGGACCGGCTCTTGCCGTCTGCTTCCAGAGTGATCTCCGGCTTGTCGCTGAGTATGATCTCCTTTATCGTGCCGACAACGGTCGTGGTGTCGCTTTTCGCGGTTATAGCAGTAACTTTGCCGTCAAGCAGGTTTAAATCCATAGTATCTCCGCTGTTGAGATCCCTGAGGTTTGACTGATGACCGTTGCGGGTCACCTCAACGTTGTTTATCGAAAGCTTGAGGCTCTCCTCGTTTCCGTCCTCGTTTGTAAATATCAGATTTGTAGCCGAGCCTTCGGACTGTATCTCAATAAATGTGCCTTTTCTGGTAGTCTCTCTGTCGGTAACGTGTACCTCCGTTACCTCCGAACCGGTAATCACAAGGCGCACACTGTCACCCAGCTTCAGGTCCTTATATGTTCCGCGCGTACCCTTCAGGTCATATACACAGCTGCCTGACAGAGTGTAAGTGATAGTACTGTCCGGAATTTCGGAGTCACGCACGATTATCTTCTGGACCCCGGCGCTGTCGCTGAACTGAGAGATTATGCCGTAAGCCACGTCCTGAGTCTTCTTTTTGCCCGGAATAACTTCCACAAGTCTTGTATCGTCATACGTGAAAGTTATCATTATGTCGTCGCCCTCGCGTATATCGGCAACCCCGGAGCTTGCGCCGTTGACCTTTATGAGAGTGTCCTTGTCGACCTCGCAGCCCTCGGATCTGCCGTCGGTCGTCGAAACCGTGATCGCACCCGTCTTTGTGTCAATCGACTCAACAACGCCGAGTGTGTTCGTTCTGCCCATACCGTCAATCACGCGGTCGAGCAGAGTCGCCATCTGCGCGCGGGTAAGAGTGGTGTCGGGCGAGAAATAGTCCTTGCCGTTATCGTCCTTGCCCATTCCCTTCATAAGACCCATATTATTGGCATATGCCACATACGAGCGCGCCCCTTCGGGGATTTTATCATAATCGGAATAAAGCGCGGGGTCAAGGGACGCTGTCTCCGCTTCGGTCAGGTTTCCGGTAAGTTTGGACATAAGATACGCAGCCTGCCATCTGAGAAGCGAAGCGTCTGCGTTTGCGGACGATGCGTAATTGCGCAGATCGTCAACGCTCAATACATTAAGATACATAAGGTAGCACAGCTCGTTCGGATACTGGGTGTTTATCGCCTTAACGGTCGCACCGTACTCGGTGTTTGCCCAATTGACCGACATAGCGTAATCCTCCTCGTCAACGCCCATAATTCTGGACATCAGCAGAAGCGACTCGATCTTAGAGATCGCCCGCTGCGGCTTAAAAGTGCCGTCGTCATAACCCTTTATGTAGCCCAGATCAGTCATACTGTTTATGGCGTCCTTCGCCCACGAAACAGTTGCGTCGCCCTCGACATCAGGGAATGTCTTAGCAGCTGCGGGCAGAACGAACGATGCGGCTATAACAGCGCCGCAAAGAATTGCCGAGACAGTTTTCTTAAAAAATTTCATTATAATATACCTCCTGTCTGTTGTATGCACAGTATATTGTTATTAAACTGATTTTAATATACCATACGTGCCAAAATATTTCAACCGCCAATTTTTGTTTTTTTATATTTTTTTATTACAATTTTGTTACAAAATTACAGTTTTCAAACAAAATTACAGTTTTACCATAATGTTTGCGGTGTAATTTTATATCCTCCGTTAATAATAAGTTTGTAAAAAAATCTAAAATTAAGATGATTTTTGTAATAGGAGGATTGAAAATGAAAAAAACTTTCATTTCCTTAATTGCGGCACTGAGCATAGCCATATATTCGGCAAGCGGATTTACTGCTTTTGCGGACATAGTGCCCAATGAGGACAACACAGCCGGAAGCTATTCCGTTGGCACGGCGATTTCCACACCCGACAACAGCAGCGGAACCGGTACCGGACGCGACGCCCGAATAATTTCGTTTGACGGCACAAACACGGACGGCACTATGGACGTATCTGAGGGCGTTAAGACCAACCTGACCGAAAACGGTTCGAAGTATAACGGCATGGCGGCAATGCCGATAAACGACAATTTGGCTCAGTCTCGATACAGCAACGTTCGCGTGGCGCTGTCCCCTGATATTGCGGACACAAAATACGCGGAAGCAGCAGAGCTCCTTGGCGCTCTCGGAATAATGGTAGGCGACGCCGAGGACGGAGCATTCAGACCCGACGATCCGATCTTAAGGAGCGAGATGTCGAAAGTTGCCGTATACTCTATTGGACTGGAAGATGTCGTAAAAAGTTCCAACGGAACAACAAATTATCCCGACGTACCTTCAGACCACTGGGCGACAGGCGCGATCAACGTAGCCGATCAGCAGGGTCTTGTTATCGGCGACAGCGAGGGAACGTTCAGACCTGACGACTATGTAACATTTGAGGAAGCGGTAACAATTATCGTCCGCGCATTGGGATACGAACCCGCCGCGGAAGACAGGGGCGGATACCCGACAGGATATATGTATATCGCGTCCTCTAACCAGCTGCTGCGCGGCATTGACGCGGTTTCGGCAGACCCGGCAAAGCGCGGCGATATAGCGCAGCTGGTGTTTAACGCCTTGACCGTCAACCTTATGGAGCAGGTGGGCTACGGTTCGGAAACAAGATATGAAGTGGTTGACAAAACCCTTCTCTATGACAGATTAAATGTAGAAAAGGCATACGGACAGATCACAGGTTCGGACGAAACAACACTGACAGGCGGCTCCACAACCGCCGACGACAGAATTCAGATAGGCGAGCAGACTTATCTTGAGGGCGACACCGGCGCCGCTCAGCTTCTGGGCTACAATGTGCTGTACTACGCGAGAATAGACAAAACAAGTGACGAAAAGACTCTTATTCTCGTAACCGAGCAGCCCAACAAGAACAATACTCTGGCTCTGAATTCAAGCGACATTTCAAACGTAAGCGACGATGATACGACCAGAACGGTCGAATACTGGGCGGATAAAAACAATGACAGACGGACAAAGACAGTGACAATAGCAGATGACGCTGTTTATATCTACAACGGCAAATACAAAGCCGAGGTAGAGACCGAGCAGCTCAAGCCCGAAAGCGGCAACCTGATCATGCTCGACTCGGATGTAAACGGAGTCTACGATATCATATTCGTAAACCACTTCACAAATCTTGTTGTCGACACAGTTTCGGAGATAACCGGCAGAGTAACCGACAAGTATATGAACGGTTCGATAGTATTTGACGAAGATAATGCCGACGTCAAGTACAGCATTATCAAGAACGGACTTGACATTGAGCTTTCAGACTTAGCCGAGTGGAACGTGCTGTCCTACACCATAAGCGAGGACAAGAACCTTATCAAGGCATACGTTTCCGATGCTTCCGTAACAGGCTCGGTAACCGAGGTTTCGGATGACGGCTACAGAATAGGCGACAGCCCCGAGATCTATGAAAAGGCTACAAGCTACCCCAACGAGATCAAGCTGCGCGACAGAGGCACTTTCTACCTTGACATTGAGGACAAGATAGCGGCAGTAAACACAAGAGCCGGCAGCGAGTCGTCAATAACCACCAACTACGCGTATTTGGTAGGCGCGGGACTCAAAGACAACTTTGACACAACGGCACAGTTCAAGATGTTCACCAAGAACGGCGATACAGTCGTGCTTGAAAGCGCAACCAAGCTCAGACTTAACGATGATTTTGCTCAGACGCCCGAAACGGTTGTCGAAGCTCTTGCGCCCGGAGGAGAAACCACTCCTCAGCTGATCATATATGAAACGAACAGCGAGGGCAGCGTGACTGCAATAGAAACTGCCAAAGACGGCACAGGCACCGGCGCTCCCAATCCGGACGAGTTCACCAAGAACATCAGTCAAAGCGATATGGTATACAAGCGCGCATCCGGCAAGCTGGGAACCGTAGGCATAAACGAGGACACTATCATATTTGATATTCCCGCCACAGCCGGAACCGACACGGAAAAGTATTCGGTAAGAACACAGGAGACACTTTCAAACGACTCAAAGTATGACGCGGTAATCTACGACCTCCAGGAGAACTATATGGCAAACGCTGTCATTATTACAAGCTCCACCGGCGTTACCGCAGCAGAGTCGCCCATAACAGTTGTCAACTATCTCGCCGAGGTTCAGAACGAGGATTTCGAATACACCGATAAGCTTTACGGCTACAGCTCCGGCGAGGCTATCGAAGTACTGGCATCCGAAAAGGGCGAGGCTATCGAAGTACTGGCATCCGAAAAGGGCGTGCTTCAGAAGTCAAGCAGCAAGCCGCTCAAGGCAGGCGACATCATACAGTATAAGACCAACGCTCAGGGCGAAATTGACGGAATAACCATTCTGTTCGACAGTGAAAACAAGGAAGAGGAGTTCCTTAAGAACGTGACTACCGACCTGACAACGGTATACGGCAAGGCGACCAAGAAGTTCGCCGGAAGCGTAAACGTCAGCGTAAACGGCACCACCTACAACTACGCGACAGGCGATGCAACAGTATATTTGTTTGACTCCGCAAAGAGCAGGAACCCCATTTCCGTAGTATCCGCAGCCGACATTGAGCTTTACGAGGAGGACAATGAGGCAAGAATATTCCTGAAGCTTTATCAGGACGCGGTACAGGAAATCGTGATTGTAAGATAGTATTAAACAGTGAGAGATGAGACGCGTCTGCGTTTCATCTCTCCTCTTTTTTTGTTTTTGTTAAAAAATTTTAAAAAAAGGTCTTGACAAATTGCTATTACAAGTGTAATATATAAGCGTATTACATTTGTAATAGCGATTTTGGAGGCAAACTATGAAGAAAACAAACGAACTCAGCGGTGCAGAACTTGAAGTGATGCAGACACTTTGGAATAACAACCGCCCTATGCGTGTTCAGGACGTATGCGATGCGCTTAAAGACAGTAAATGGGAATACAGAACAGTTGCTACCCTGCTCATTCGTATGCGTGAAAAGGGAGCTGTTGTTTGCGAAAAGCGAGAGAACATAAATTATTACACTCCTGTATTGGACAAGGAACGCTATACAAAATCACAGACAAAATCTTTTGTACAAAAGCTCTATAACGGTTCTGTCAAAGACCTTGCAGTGTCGCTTTTCAGGAGCGAGGAAATGTCAAGAGAGGACATAGAGGAAATTCGAAAAATGTTTAAATTATAGAGGGTGCTTCTATGCTTGCAGAAATTTTTAAGAATGTTTTGCTTATGTCAGCCGTCGGAGGAATTTTAAGCATCATATTATTATGCTTAAAACCCGTAACAAGAAGACTGTTCAGTCCGCGGTGGCAATATTACATTTGGATGACTGTTCTCATTGTACTGATTATTCCGGTAAGGTTCAGCCTGCCGCAAAGATCACTTGATAACATGGCGGCGGAACCGTCTCAAACAACCGTAATAAACGATGATGCAACAGATACAGAAATAACAATATCCAGTAATCATGCAACGGTGGCACAACCGCAGCCGTTATCCGAGTTACAGCAAATACCTCAACTGCCTGAAATATCGTTGCCGCAAAATATGATATGGTATATGAGCATACTGTGGCTTATGGGGGCAATCACTATCCTGCTTATAAAAATACTGAAATATTTGATGTTTTTAAGAGCAATAAAGAAAAATTCTTATAGGGACGATACTGTCTCTAATGTTCCCAAAAGGCTTTGCGTACGCAGAACAGATTTGCTCGACGCTCCTTTGATTGTCGGACTTATTAAACCTGTTTTGTACTTGCCTGATGTGGAGTTATCGCAGCATGATCTAAAATACATATACCTGCACGAGCTTACACATTACCGGCGGCACGATCTGCTCTATAAGTGGCTGACCATGCTTGTTTTAAGCCTGCATTGGTTTAACCCGCTTGTCTATGCTGTGTCAAGGCAGGTGGATTTAGACTGCGAAACATCCTGCGATGCCGCGGCAACCCGCGAATTATCCGTGCAGGAGCAAAATGATTACATGAACATGATTTTAGATATGCTGCTTAATTCAAAAAGCAGACTTCGCCCGCTTACCACACAAATGGCAAACGGAAAAAAGACACTAAAAAGGAGATTTGAGACCATGAGGAACAGAAGAAAAACAAGCAGACTTGTATCGGCTTTATCGGTGTTGCTTGCAACGGCGCTGCTTTCAACAACGGTATTTGCGAGCGGCGTACTGTCAGGCTTGGCGGCAGACACTTATACGATTGAGGTTGAAAACAACGGCGAGAAAATCAAACTTGTCAATAAGCCGTTTATCGAAAACAACACGGTGTATCTGCCTCTAAGAGAGTTGTTAAACACGGATGGCATTGACGACATTTCATATAACAACGGTTATATAGAGTTTTTGGTTGACTCCGATACTCCCATTGAATACAGAGGGCAGGCATACGATTTTTGGGTAAACCGCATTCAAATCGGAAACGCATATGCCTATATCGCGGGACATTCCGGCGGCACAACAGAAAATGCGGAATTGCTGAACGCTCCTATTCTCAAACAAGACGTTACCTATGTGCCGTATGATCTATTTGATGAACTGAAAGTGTCCGGACAGGGTGTGTTTGAGGATATGACGGTAACGGTGAATAATAACGATACTACTCTTGCGGGAACGCTTTACAGGAATGATGATTTGAATTTCAATGTTGCGCTGCCGCTCAGTTGGGCGGGAAAATACCAAATTTTGGAGGACGAAAATGCGGTAAGCTTTGTACAGACAGCCACCTATGACAAATACGGAGCGGGAAGCGGAACTTTGTGCCGCGTTGAAGTCGTTTCGCCGGAGTATGCGGCAGAACTGCTCAATATGTTCGGCGGCAGCGAGCTGCTTTACAGCGGCGAAAACGGCGCGTACATTTATGAAATCCCCACAGATGTGCAGTATCCCATCTGGGCAGACCGCGATGAAGAGGATGTCTCAATCGCGGCGGAGTATCAGGAAATGTTCGCGCAGGTTGATTTTATCAAAAACAGCTTTGCCTTGTTGGCGCGAACATCCGCCTATTATAGCAGCGTGGATAATTTGTCATTCGATAATTAAAAATATTAATTTATGCCGCCGCAGTGGGCAGATTAATTATAACGTTGGTAAACTTGCCGTACTCGCTCTCTATCGTGATCTTTCCGCCGTGGCTCTCGATTATCTCCTTGGCAATTGAAAGTCCGAGACCGGTACCGCCCTTTTCGCGTGTTCGCGCCCGGTCAACCCTGAAAAATCTGTCAAACACGTGTTCAAGATCCGCCTTCGGTATTCCGTAGCCATTATCCTTTATCTTGATATAGACCTCGTTGTACATACTGCCCGCCGCCACGCTGACATATCCGCCCTTGCGTCCGTACTTGATCGCGTTTGACACAATATTCGCAATCGCCCGTTCCAGCTGGACCGGATCGGCATACATCTGCGGCAGCTCGTTAGCGGTCGTGTACTCAAGCTTTATCTCGCTCTGTTTCGCATCAAGCGAGAACCTGCTCACAATATCGCGGAGCATTTTGTCAATCGAAAGCACCTGCTTGTTCATCATGAACTTCTGTACGTCAAACTTAGACAGATCCAAGAGGTTCCTTACAAGGTCAGTCATCTTGTCCGCCTCATCCTCTATGGTTGTCAGGAATTTCTTCAATATATTTTTGTCGTCCAAATATCCGTTAAGCAGCGTTTCGGTGTGTGTCTTGATTATAAACAGCGGGGTCTTAAGTTCATGGGAAACCTCGGCAACAAACTCGCGGCGCGCCACCTCAAGGTTAAACTGCTCGGTAAAGTCCTCAAACACGCAGACCACGCCGGCGGTTCTCTCATTGTCCATCTTAAACGGCACAAAATGTATTCGTATATGCTTTCCTTCATATATAATATCACGAATTTCAGACGAGTACTTGTCAAGATATGTAAACTCCGCCATGCACACGCCCGCCTCAAGCTTCTCAAAGAACGAGTCAAACTCAGGCACCGACTCCGCGTCAATGTCCAACATATTTGACGCCGCAGGATTGATATGTATAAGCTTCTGATCGGTGTCAAACGCCATAATTCCGTTGTTTATATGCTCAAGAATAACATCCACTTTATGCTTGTCCGCACTCATCTGACTTATGGTGCGGCTCATGACGCTTCCCATATTGCTGAATGATTTACTCAAAGCGCCGATCTCGTCATCGCGGCTTAAGTCGGACGGCAGGTCGTACACGCCTCTGGCAAAGCTGTCCGCCCTGCGCGAGAGTTTGCGCAGCGGCTTGGTCACCGACACAGCAATATACGCGGCTGCGGCTGCGGAAAGCAGCCCGCCGAGCAAAAAGATCCAAAGCATCACCCACAAAACCGTACGTGTCGTCTGACGCAGTTCCGCCTTATTATCATATATATATATAACATACTCTCCGTCTGTATCGCTAAGCGGCTTTAGGTAAAAGGCATAATCCAGCACGTCGTCTCCCGCTCCCGCGCTCTCAATATGCCGCTCCAGGGCGTTTGCCAAATTCGGCGTCTTTGTCACCGTGTCCTGTGTATAATAGGTGGGAGCGACGATCTCACCGCCCGGCGCCGTCAGAATATAGCACCGTCGGTTCTCGTTTAAGTCCATAATTTCAGAATACTCCGAGATCAGCTGTTCTATCTCATACTGTTTAACAAACTCGCGGCTTCCGGAGTTAAGTATACTCTGAGCAGAGTCGGCAAACCCGCCGCTCAGCGCGGAACCGACACTGTCCAAAAAATCCTTTTCATAGCTGTTGGTTATACAGTAGGTCAGAATAATTCCGAAAGCTGCGACTACCAAAATCGTTACCGCGAGAAAAATCGCGATCGTCTTATAAATCAGTTTACTTTTTAACATATGCATACTCCGAATTTTTAAATTCAATAAGCTTACAAAGCCGAGGTTTTTCTTTCAGTTAAGTTTATTATAACATTAAAATTATATATACACAAGAAAAATTTTTCTGTTGTAAAATACTATTGCATTTTTTCGCAAAATGTTTTAAAATATAGATGATTATAACACAACAGGGTGATAAGAATGAAACGCCGCGCTTTAAGTATTACGCTTCTGTATGCCGCTCTGGCTGCGGCTGCATCGGTTCTTCTGTTTTTTCTGCAAAGCGGCGGGTTTAACTTTATCTGTGTATTTCGGGAGCTTACCGGACTGCGCTGTCCCGGCTGCGGAAATACAAACGCGGTACTGGCAGTTCTGCGTGGCGACTTTATCGGCGCTGCCAACTGTAATATCATGTTTTATCCCGAAGTAATTTCGGCAGCAGCTTTTATCATATACCTTTCATATTTATACGTAAGCGGAAAACGGGCTTCAAAACACGCGTCAGCTGCCGCTGCTGCGGCAGTTCTGGCTGTACTCGTTTGGGGAATTGTAAGAAATATTATTAATATATAAAGAAAGAAGGTTATCGAATGAACAAATGTATGAACTGCGGCAGCGATGTGCAAAGCGATGCCAACTTCTGTCCAGTATGCGGCAAGCCGGTTTCGGCTGCGGACAACTCCGCGCAAAACGCCGCGCAGCAAAATCCTGTTCATAACGCTTCGGTTATACCGGACACAGAGCCGAAATCCCGGCTTTTGGCAGGCGTTTTAGGCTTACTGCTCGGCGGTCTCGGTATTCACAATTTTTATCTCGGCAACACAACCCGCGGAGTTATTCAGATCTTAGTCACCTGCATAACCTGCGGCATAGGCGCGATCTGGGGCTTTGTAGAGGGAATACTTATTCTTTGCAGACAGATAAACAGCGACGGCTACGGCAGACCGCTGAAAAATGACTGCTAAAATAATATTTTCGGCAGCCGGTCGATGAATTATGACTCCCGCGAAACGCAAACGAAGTGCGTTTCGTGGGAAAATCGCCGTTTTCGGCAGTCAAAAAAGAACACCTCGCAAAGCGAGGTGTTCGTAAAAAACCGCCAATAAAACAGGGCTCCCGCAAAGCGCCAGCGGAGCGCGCTTTGTGGGAAGAAGGAGCGGTCGCGGCATAAAAAAGAAGTCTATGCTTTGCATAGACTTCGTAAAAACGCCGCGTACCGCGACGTGGTGCCGGTGATCGGGGTCGAACCGATACGGTATCACTACCACAGGATTTTGAGTCCAGCGCGTCTGCCAATTCCA